>JBEKGQ010001029.1:0-2711 GCA_050012715.1 Polyangiaceae bacterium | reverse complement strand
CACGGGTCGCAGGTCCGTGTCGACGGTCATCGGATCGCGAAGCGGGAAGGCGCGGTCGGTCGCCGCGCAGCCGCTCGCGGCGAGGACCAAGAAGAGCAGTGGTGTGAAGCGCATGACCCTCTGGACCTCCTAGAATCGGGTGATCCCGACCGCGAGCCGGAGCGAATCGACTTGCCCGCCGTGCTCGAACGTCTCCGTCCCGAAACCGACGACGAACTCGAAGCTGCTGTCGGGGGAGCTGTCGCTCTCGATGCCGAAGGCCCCGGAGAAGCGAAGCAGCCGCGTATCGAATCCCTCCAGATGCTCACCGAAGACGTTGCCCACCGCCCCCTGCAGTGAGCCCGCGATCCACGGCCCAATCGGCCACTTGTAACGAAGCGTGGCGACCGCAGCGCTCCGGTCGACGAGACGCCCAGGGAAAAAACCGGGCATCGGAGCGGGAAACGCGCCGGGCGATGGAATGTCTCCGCCGACCGTGGCGAGCTCCGTGAACGGGACGGGACGCGTGCCGAGGGGGTCTGAGAACATCGTGAGCACGGAAAGGCTCACGACCCGCCGGTTGCCGTTCACGTCCCAGAATCCGCCCGCACCTGCGGCCGAATGGACCCAACCGGACCCCGGCGATTGTCGCACGTCGCTGCCTTGTTCTGCTTGCGCCTCGAGACGCACCCCCGAGCCTTCGGACGGGTATGGGCGTCGAGAGTCGAGGGCTACGAGGACGTCGTTGTACTCGGCCGTGTATCCGCGAGCGAAGCCGTTCGGCAGCGGGAAGACGCCTTCGGCCACGTTCTCCAGGATCCCCGGGTCGTGCCCGTAGTGCCCATCCCGGAACGACACGGAGCGCACTCCAGCGCCCGCATCGATCTTGCTGGCACGCCACATCGGGTGCTCGAAGAGCACTCCGAAGTCGAGCTTGTCCTCTCCGTAGCGGCTCTGGGCGGATTCGAGAGTACTGGGCCCGATGCCGTAGAAGACATGGTCCGGTCGCCGGACCCCCAGGAGCTTCAACTGCACGCTGTCCTTGCCCTGAAACCGGATGCGCTGGACGAGGGAGGCGCCGATCCAGTCATCGGTCCAGAAGGACGCGTGGGCACGCAGATCGTCGCCCTTGAAGAACGCGTCGTCCCAGAAACCGTACACCCCGACGCTCGGGTTGAAGCCGAAGTCGACGAAGACGATGGGCGCGATGCCGGCCTTGTGGTCGGGCCCGAAGGCGAAACTCGCTCACGAAGTACAGCGGAGACAGGAGGACCCGGGGCCCCCAGAGCGCCACCTCGCCGGCGGTCGTCGGCCGCGGAGCCCGACCGTCGTAGTCGGGCATCGTGCGCTTCGCTGACGGAGGCGGCGCGGGCGCTCCGGGCGGCGGCGACGGGGCCGTCGCCTGAGAAGAGGCGGGCGCCGACTCGTCCGCTCGCGCGACTCTCGGCGATGTCCCCAAGGCGACCGCGGCGGCGAGTGCGACCGACAAGACGACGTTCATGACGCGAATTGCGGCGACTCTCACGACGCTGCGGCTGTCCGCCCGTCGGGCCTGTCGCCACCGCGTGCGTAAATACTGCCTGCGCGCCCACGCGTGCGCGCAGGGGGCGGAAGGCCCGTACTCCCGGATTGCACACCGACACATTGCAACTGTCTTTCGGCCCCGAGTTCCTCCTCGAGGTGCTCAGTCGAAAGCCCCGCGTAGTGCGACACGCTCAGCCGCGAGTCGAGGAAGTACTTCAGCATCAGACGCGACCACGACGTGACCGTCGCCAGCTGCTCGTAGTGGTTGTACGCCATCGCACGGAGAAGCCTTAGACGCCGCCACGGAACCGCCGGAAAGTCGTGGTGCTCTACGTGGTAGCCGACGCAAAAGCTCAGGCGATTGAGGGGCCCATAGTACGAGTTAGTCGGCTGTCCTCGTCGAACTGTCAGATGCTCCGCGACGCGACGCGCGCCAACAACGTGTGGCCCAAACGCCACTAAGGAGGAGGCCAGCAGGTACGCCGTAGAGAGCCAGCCCACGGTTCCGAGAAGAAGCGCGTCGGTCAGGACGCACGCCGCGATGTTCGCAAGTAGCCACCCATCGCGTCGCTGGGCATTCGCCGGCCGTGCCCTGTAGAAGAAGCGACCAAAAGCGAAGCTCAGTAGCTTGCGAGGCGCCGAACGCCCCACAAATACAACCTCCTTGCGCGTCGGCGCCTGTGTGTCCCTGCCCTCAGGCTCTCCTGCGTCGCCCAGGTACCGATGGTGTAGCAGGTGTTCGTGCCGGAACTGGATAGCGGCGGGCGCCCCATGCGCGACGTTCGCGAGGATGGCTAGCGCCTTGTTCTTCCAGGCACGCCTAAACACGAGATTATGGGAGGCCTCGTGAATCAGAACGCCAAGCGCGTGCGCGATGACAGCGCCCGCACTGGTCGAAGCTGCGACCATGACCCAGGTGGGCTCGCCCGCGACCCAGACGCCAAGCACCACCTGCGCGGAAGCGAGTGCCATGGCCCACACCGCGCTGGACGGAGCGGCGCCGAATAGATCACGGACCTGCGGGTGCTCAGCCAAAATGGCGCGGTGGCGCCGCGAATGCCACCCTGCGGCATCGGGCCTCGTTTGGGGTGACGCGGGTAAAGCAACCATGACCTACCTCGGGGTGGCGCTCATGTACGGGCCGGTCGCGACGCAGATTGCGGCGGAGTCCTCGCAGCCGCCACCCGCGGCGTGGAAGCGCCGCAGGC
>JBEKGQ010001028.1:0-3086 GCA_050012715.1 Polyangiaceae bacterium | reverse complement strand
CGCCCACGCGCGCGGCGTCGGCGTCGTCGTCGTCCTCGCGGTCGCGGTCGTCGCCTCGCGCGGCCCGTGGAAGACGCGCACCGCGGACGCGGCGGAGTTCCAGGCGCCGCGGTCCGATTTGCGCCGCACGCTGGCGGCGAAGCAGATCGACCGCGGGATCCTCAAGACCCGCGACTACACCGCGTTCGCGGCGGCGTACGACCCGGACTGGAGCGGCCCCGATCGCGTCCTCGCGATGGAGGACGGCTCGGGGCTGCTGGAGCTACGGCGGGCGAACCCGGATCTGCCGGTCTTCCTCTCGCTGGCCGACGAGAACGTGGGACGGCTCTACCTCTCGCATCCACCGCCGGGGGTCCTCTTCGAGCTCGAGCGCGCGTGGCCGGCCTTCGTGCGCCCCCGCGGGCTCGCGACGCGGCAGCTCGCCGTCGACCGCGCCAGCGGCGGCTACGTGCTCCTGCTCCAGCACGCCGCGCCCGGCGCCGAGGTGGCGATCCCGTTCGACGTCGCGGTCGCCGGCTCGTACGCGGTGCGCGTGGACGGCTTCGGGGACGCCGCGCAGGGGGACTACGAGCTCCTCCTCGACGACGCCCCGCTCGGGTCGTGGCGCGGCTACCGCGCCGAGGCCGGCCCGGTTCGCACCGAGCCTTCCCGCCGCGACCTCGCGCGAGGCCGCCACACGCTCCTCGCCCGCTGCGTGGGCCACGACCCCGCGAGCAGCGGCTACGACGGCCGCCTCGATGCGCTCGTAGGCGAGCCGTAACCCGCGGAAGGCGCCCTACTCGGTGCCGCCGTCGGACGGTGTGGGGCAGGTCGTCTGCGTCGTCGCGTAGCAGACGCCGGAGCCCACGTCGCAGCAGTTGGTGCCGCCGCCCTGGACGGGCGGGCAGGCGGTCTGGCACTCGCTGTCGGTCGTGCACGACCCGCAGGTGCCGCCCCCGCTGCTGCTCGAGCTGCTGTCCTCCGTGCCGCTGTCCTCCTCGCCCCCGCTGCTGCTGCCGGAGGAGGTGCTGCTCGTGCTGCTGCCGGAGGACGACGAGGTGCTGCTGCTCGTGCTGCCGCTGCCGCTCGAGCTGCTGCCGTACCCACTGTCGCGGGTCCCGGGCGTCCCGGCGTCACCGAAGTCGAACCCGCTCCCGGACCCCTGCCCGCAGGCCGAGAAGGCGCCGACGAGGAGAAGGCCTGCGGTCAGCGATGCGAGCGAAGAGACCTTCATGGAGCGTCGTCCTTCCCTGGAACCCGGAGACGGGCGCCCCCACGGCGACCGCTGTGCAGGTTTTTGCCCCGTCTTTGACGTGCAGTCCTGAACCATTCGCACACGAAGCGCGAATGAGACAACTGGGATCACGACGATCCACGGGATTTGGGGCCGAAAACGCGGCCGTTCGCCGCCTCCTACGGCGACGCTGCAATTGTGGCGCGCCGTGGCGTGCAGTACGGGGCCCGGATCGGGGTCGGGGTCGGAACGGGCGATTGACCGCCATCGGGACGCTCTCGGGCGCAATCGACGCATCGAGGAGGACCGCCGTCGCCGCCGCCGCCTCGACGCCCGTCTCCTGCATCGCCACCATGGCCTTCTGGAGGACGTCGGCGACGTGCAGGTTCGCGCCGTCCGGCGTCGTCGGGCACATGCCGCTGAAGTTCGCGGTGCCCGGGTCGAACGCCTGCACCATGCCCATCGCCTGCAGCGACGAGGCGAGCGAGAAGGTCGGCGACGTGAAGCTCATCTTGGGCAGGGAGAGCTGCACCTGGGCGGTCGCCGCCGGCGGCGCGAGGGCGTTCGGCGTGGCCGCGGTGAGGGCCGCCTCGTACGTCGCGAGGTCCCCGTGCGGCATCGCGATGACCACCGACACCTGGCTGCCCACGAGCGGGAGGGCCACGATCTGCGCCGTCCCGTCGTCCACGTAGGGGAGCTCCTCGCTCTCGTTCATGAACGGCACCGACACCGTGCTCCCGTCGGCGCGCGTGAAGGACGCCAGCGCCGTCGCCGCGACCTGGAACGGGAAAGCCCACGGCAGCTTCAGGTGGACGGCGTTGACGAGCACCATGCGCGTCGCGTCGTCGAGGGCGCCCGGCGCCAGGAGATCGTTGATCTTGTCGCTGGTCGCGTCGCTGACCCACGCGTTGATGGCCTGGCGCGCCGGGTCCCACGCGTGGACGAAGTCCTCGAGGTAGACGCCGGTGCCGTAGCTCCTGGCGAGGGTCGTGAGGAACGGCTGGGCCCAGGGGTAGGTCTGCTCGCCCCAGACGGAGTTGACGACCTGGAGGTCGTAGTCACTGGCCGAGGGAGCCGGCTGCTGGTTGTTCTGGGCGAGCTGCTGGGCGGCGCTGAGCGCGCTCGCGGCGCGGGAGGCGAGGGCCTGGCTCAGCGCGTTCTGGCCGTCGAAGATGGAGCCGGCGGCGGCCCCGTAGTGGAGCGCGGTGGCCATCTCGGTCGCGGTCTGGCCCTGGGCTCCGGCGTAGGTCATCGTGAGCGCCAGGGAGGCGCTGATGGGGGAGGTGAGGGTGTTGGCGGGGTCGCCTGGCCGGCCAGGAGGTGGCCGTAGAGGTCGAACGCGAAGGCGTTGTTCGCCGTGACCGCCCCGGCGAGGGCGGCGGGGGCGATGCTGGCGGCAGAGTCGCGTGGGACGCTGGCCTGGTCGAGGGCGACGTCGGAGGCGCCGCCCGGGGCGTGAGAGCCACTGCAGGCGGCGGAGGAGGCGAGGAAGAGAAGGGAAGCGGCGGGGAGGAAGTGGCGCATGGGCGGCCACGGAGCAGGGGGCGTGCCAAGGCGGCACATGCGGCAGATTCCGCGAGAAGCGGCGGAAGGACAAGGCCTTGATGTGCCGACGGAGTCTCTGTGGCACAGGATAGTGGGTCAATCTCGGCCAACTTCTCGGGGCCGAGGATGCGGCAGGGTTGCGTCGATGCGGTCGCGGTCGCAGTCGATGCAATCGCGGTCGAAGTCGATACGGTCGCGGTCGCAGTCGGTGCGGTCGCGGTCGCAGTCGATGCAACCGCGGCCGAGGCCGATGCAATCGCGGTCGCAGTCGATGCGGTCGCGGTCGAAGTCGATGCGGTCGCGGTCGCAGTCGATGCAATCGCGGTCG
>JBEKGQ010001027.1:0-3418 GCA_050012715.1 Polyangiaceae bacterium | reverse complement strand
CGACGGGTTCGCCGGGTAGTAGTACGCCCAGAAGAAGCACATCTCGTCGTTCGCGCTCTCGCCGAAGCTGACCGCGCTCGTCGACGCGTTGTACCACTGGCAGGAGAACTGGAACCCGCCGCCCGGGGAGACGTGGAACGGTGGGGTGAACGTCGTCGTCACCGGGTCGCTCCAGCTCGTGTTCGTGTAGATCAGCGAGCCGGGATCCGAGGCGCCGGTCGAGGACCAGATCTGGACCTCGGTCCCCCACTGGTGCTCGTGGCCGGTCATCGCGAAGAAGTTCGAGTCGGCGTACTCCGACGGCACCGGGAAGTAGACCGGCCCCAGGGTGAAGCTCGACTGGGCCGGGATGTTGATGTCCGGATCCCCGATGAAGAGGAACGACGCGTCGTACATGTAGTCGGCGTTCGGGATCGTCGTCAGCGTCGACGTCGTGACGAGGGTGGCCGACTCGGTCGGGTTGGCGTTGATGTAGTGCATCTCGAGCCGGACCATCTGGTTGGCGTCGAGCGTGAACGCGACCCCCGGCGGTAGGGTGAGGAGATCGTCCTTCTTCTGCGAGATGATGAGCGGGTTGCCGTCGGCCGGGTTCAGGGTGTCCTGGAATGGCTGGCAGTCGAACGGCGTCGACTGCGTGGCCTGCGCCGCCACCTTGTAGAGGATCATGTGGTGCGACGCGTTGCCGAGGAGGTCGTGGATCTGCCCGATGTGCACCGACGCGGCGTTGCCGAGCGGCACGACGATGCACTGGGTGTTCTCGGTGCTCGGCGGCACGACGATGGGGCCGAACTGCACGGTGAACGACTGCTCGCCGTCGCCCGCGTCGGGGTTCATCGTCACGTCGCCGTCGACCGGACCCGCGTCGGCGGCGGGACCGCTGCTGCTCCCGCCGCTGCTGCTGCTGCTGGAGCCGCTGCTCCCGCTGCTGCTGCTCCCGCCGCTGCTGCTGCCGGTGCTGCCGCCCCCGCCGCTGCTGCTGCTGCTGCTGCCGTTGTTGCCGTTGCCCGACGAGCTACACGCCGCGAACAGCACCGCACACGTCAGCGCCAGAAGAGAAGACCGCATCATGGGCGTAGCCTCCGAGACCCGGAGACTACGTGGTCGCGGCGGGACCGCACGTCACAAGCGCGACTCGGCAGCGTCACCTACCCGGACCCACCTCCGCCGCAAGCCCGGGATTCCGGGGTAGCATCGCTCCTCATGGGACTCGAAGACCTGGCCAAACGACTTGCGGACACCAAGCGCCTCGGGATGACGGCCGTGCTCGCCGAGAAGCTCAAGCTTCGCTCCGAGGACGCCATTCGCGGGCAGCTGATGGCCGTCACCGACGGCGATCGCGGCCCCCTCGGCGTGTACCTCCTGGCCATCTACGTGGTCGACGACACCGACCTCTTCGACGACGGGGAGATCTACTGGTGGTCGATCCCGGTGCTGGTCGACACGAAGGGCAAGGTGAGCTGGAGCCCGGTCTCGGGTCTGCCCGCCGGGGAGCCGCCCCACAAGTGCGGCTCGCAGGAGTGGATGACGAGCATCTCCCTGGCCGAGCCGCCGCTCCTCGCGGTCATCCCGGAGGATCCCGTCGTGCGGCTCGCCATCTACGACGACGACGGCAAGCCCGCGGAGCTCGGTATCGCGATGTCCGAGGGCTACGAGGCGCTCTCCGCGTGCGTGCGCGAAGGGCTGCCGGGCGCGGGGCAGATCATCGTCCCGGTGCGGGAGGCCATCTACAAGTCCCTCAAGGCGGAGGACGACGACATCCTCATCGACGAGGACATCACGATCCGGCGAGGCGAGAGCGCCCGCTTCAACGCCGGGCTCGTGGGCTCGATGATCAACGCGAAGGCGCGCGCCTACTACGTCGTCCGCGACGAGCTCAGCACCGAGACGGCGGGCCCCATCGGCCTCCGCAAGGGCGAGGTGGGGCGGCTGGCGTTCGCGTCGGAGCTGAAGCGCGGAGGGCGGGTGTCCATCTTCGCGCGGGGGGCGGACGTCGATTGCCCCGTCTTCGGGCACCTCACGACCGACATGCCCTTCGCCGGGAAGGTCCTCGACGAGCGCCTCGCCAAGACGCTCAGCGCGGGCTTCGACGTCACCGGCAAGGGCCCCGCGAAGGTGGTGGCGTTCTACACGCCGCCGTGAGGACCGGTCTTCCACCCACCGCCGAGGGCCTGGATCAGCTGCACCGCCGCCGTCATCTCGCTGACCCGCAGCGTGACGAGCGTCTGCTGATCGCCGAGGAGCGTCGTCTGCGCGGTGATCACGTTGAGGTACGGATCGAGGCCGGTCTTGAAGCGGTCGGTCGCCAGGTCGAGGTATCTCTGCGCCGCCTTGGTCGCCACCTGCTGGCGGTCGATCTGGCGTGAAAGAATGCGCAGCGTCGCCACGTAGTCCTCCACCTGCTGGAACGCGGTCAGCACCGTCTGGCGGTACGCGTACACGTCGGCCTTGTAGAGCGCCTTGTACTGCCGGACGGTGGCGTCGCGGAGGCCGGCGTCGAAGAGCGTCTCCGACACCGACGCGCCGAGCGACCAGAAGAGCGCGGGGACCGAGAAGAGGGTCCCGAGGGCCGAGGACTCGAGCCCGCCGCTCGCCGAGAGGTTCACCGACGGGTAGTAGGCCGCCATCTCGACCCCGACGAGCGCGTTGGCCTGCGCCATCGTGCGCTCCGCGGCGGCGATGTCCGGGCGCCGCTCGAGGAGCTGCGACGGGAGGCCGACCGGGATCGCGGGCGCGGGCGTCTCGAGGACCTGCACCGGCAACGCGAAGCTCGACGCCGGCTGCCCGAGCAGCGTCGCGATCGCGTGCTCGTAGAGGGCCCGGTTGGTCCCGATGCCGATCGCGGTGGCCTCCGCGTTCTCGAGCGTCACCTCGGCCTGCGCGACGGCTTCCTCGGTGCCGACGCCGGTCTCGGCCTGGGCTCGCGTCAGCTCGAGCGCCTCCTTGTAGGCGGCGATGGTGTGATTGTAGAGGTCCTGCAGCGAGTCCTGTCCGCGAAGCTCGAAGTAGAGCGTCGCGAGCGTGGCCTGCTCGACGAGGCGCATGTTCTCCAGGTCGGCGGCGCTCACCTGCGCCGCGTAGTCGAATTCCCGGACGGTGTTGCGGACGCGGTCCCAGAGGTCGGGCGCCCACGACGCCTCGAGTGGCAAGGAGAAGAGGTTCGTCGCCCCTCCCGTGCTCACGGGGGCACCGGCCGCGCCGCCGGTGATCGCCGAGCTCGCCGCGACCGCGCCCCCCGCCGAGTGCGCGTACGAGGGGTTGACCGAGACGGTGGGGTAGTAACCGGCGCGGGCCTGGTCGACCTGCGCGCGCGCGGCCATGTAGCTCTGGAAATACTGCCCGAGGGTCTGGTTGCCGATGTCGAGGCGCTGCTCGAGGCCGTCGAGCTCGGGCTCGTGGAAGATTTCCCACCATCGGCCCT
>JBEKGQ010001026.1:0-4890 GCA_050012715.1 Polyangiaceae bacterium | reverse complement strand
CGCGGGCGAGGCTGACGATGCGCGCGCACGCGACGGCCGAGGCGACGGCGAAGAAGAGCGCCGCGAACGCGAACGTGACGCCCGCCAGCGCGTGCTGGTGCGTGTTGGCCCGGAGCACGCCGCCGAGGAGCGTGAGGCCGACGAGGAGCGAAGCGAGCCAGAGGCCCGCGCCCGCGACGCGCAGCCCGGCCCCGGGGCCGGCGAAGCCGCGCAGCCCCTCGCGCGCGCCGCGCAGGACGACCACCGCGGCGACCATCGGCACGAGGGCGGCCGCGGCGAGGGCGAACCACACGCGCCACGCGCTCGGGCCGTCGACGGCGACCGACGAGACGCGCAGCGCGGCGGGGACGGCGCCGACGAGCGCGGCGATCGCCCCGAGGCCGACCGCGGTCCCGAAGCGGACGACAAACGAGCCACCGTCGGCGGCCCTCGGCGGCGGCGGAGCGGACCCAGGCATGGCGCGCGCCGCAATGTAGCAGCGCCCTCAAAAAGGGTCGGGCGAGAAGTAAGGAGGCAGAGCCAGCAGCGCGTCGGCCAGGGCCAGGGCGGGCGCGTCGCGGGCGGCGAGCCACCCGAGCCGCGCCGCGCGCGACGGGAGCAGCCCGCCGAACGCCACCGCCGCGAACGCGCGGGCGTCCATGCGCAGGTGCGGCTCGCCGCGCGTCGGAAGGACCGTGGCGCGCCCTCCCGTCGCGGTGATGGCGAGCGTCTCGTCGTCCACCGCCAGGAGCAGCGCCCCCTCCGCCGGCCAACCGCGGGCCTCGAGCGCCCGCACCGCGTGCGGTACGCGCAGCATCGGGCCCGACGCGACCTCGCCCAGCGTGTGCTCGACGTCGCCGTCGCCGAAGCGCGCGCGGTCCGCGTCGACGAGCGCGTGGTCGATGGGGTCGTCGGCGGCGACGTCGGCGTGCACGACCGCCACCTGATCGCGCTGGGCCCCGACGAGCGCCCACAGCTCGCGCTCCGCCGCCAGCGTTCGCCCCGCCAGCTCGCGCAGCTGGAGCACCGTCTCCGCGTGGGCCTCGCCCTGCTCCAGCGTCCACACGACGTAGCCCTCGACGCCGCCGGGTCCCTCGACGACGAGCCACGTCCGCCGCTCGTCGGCGAGGCGCGACTCCCAGGCGCGCGTCGTCCGCGCGAGGGTCCCGTGCGCCGAAGCCTCGAGGCACGCGACGAGTGCCTCGCGGTCCGGCCCCGCGGCGGCTCTCGCGCGCATCGTGGGCTGCCAGGGGATCGACGCCGGGTGAAGCCGCAGCCGCCGGTAGCTGCTCGTCGGGGCGTACCCGAGGCGGGCGTAGAAGGCCTGCCGGAAGGGATAGAGGACGGTGAGGGCGTCGCCGCGGGCGAAGGACCGCGCGTGCAGGTGCTCCACGAGGCGCGACCCGAGCTTGCGACCCCGGGCCTCGGGCGCGACGCCGACCGTCGCGATGCCGCCCACCGCGACGCGCACGCCGCCGAACCACGCCTCGAGCGGGAAGAGGAACGCGTGCGCGAGCACCGTCCCGTCCTCGACCGCGACGTGCAGATCGGAGAACGCCCCGAGGGCGCTCTGCTGGAAGTTGCGCGTGCGCGCCGGGCGACCGCGCGGATCGGGGAAGGCGCTCGTGTGGACGTCGAGCAGGCGCTCCAGGTCGTCCTCGAGGGCAGGGCGGAAGGAGACGGTCATGCCGCGATGGTACGACACGGAAGGGGGCTCGCGCCGCGGCCGAACTGGCCACCCGCGCGCCCCTCGTGGTACGGCCGGAGGGACATGTCGAGCCGTGCGTCCGAAGAGAAGGACACCGCGGGGAGTCGGCTCGGCGGGGCCCGGGCCGACTTCGTCGCGTCGCTCGGCCGCAAGGTGAACGACGCGCGCGAGCTGCTCGCCGCGCTCGAGGACGACCCGTCGTCGCGGCAGGCTCGCGACGAGCTGCGTCGCCGCCTGCACGCGCTCGGAGCCGGGGCGCGCCTCCTCCGCTTCGACGCGATGACGCGCTCGTTGCAGGAGGCGCTCGGCGTGCTCGACCGCGCCTCGCAGCTCGGCTCGATGCGCGAGCAGGAGGTCGGCTTCGTCGCGCAGGTGGTCGACGACCTGCCCGCGCTGGCGTGGGGCGAGGTGCCGCCGCGGGAGGCGACGCCGGCGAGCGCCGAGGACGCGGACGACCCGCCGGGCGTGATGCCCATCTCGGTGCTCGTGGTCGGCAGCGAGGCGCTCGCGGACGCGCTGGGCGAGGAGGCGACGCAGCGGGCGCGCGCGTTCGAGAGCGAGCGCACCGAGGACGCGCAGACCGCGCTCGAGCTGGCCCGCGCGTACGCGCCCGACGTGGTGATCGTCGACGCGGACGTGCCGCAGGCCTCCGAGCTGGTCGAGGCGCTGCTCGACGACCCGCTGACCGAGCCGGTGCCCATCGTCGTCGTGGGGAGCTTCACCACGACCGACGAGTCGGCGCACTACGTGGCGCTCGGCGTCGCGAAGGCGCTGACGAAGCCGGTGACGTCGGAGGTGCTGCGGCGGACGTGCGACGACCTGCTCGACGCGCGCGACGGGCGCACGGTGCGGATGACGCTGGGCGAGCCGACGCTCGAGCAGCTCGCCGAGCGGCTCTCGGAGGAGCTGAAGCGCGCCCTCGTCGACAGCGTCGATCGCACCGCGCGCGCGTGCCGGGTCCCCCTCGGCGAGGGCACCGAGGTGCTCGGCGCGCTGTGGGGCGCCATCGCCCGGGTGCAGGAGATCGTCTCGGCGGCGGACCGCCTCGGCGGCCGTGGCCGCGGCGCCGCCGCCGACGTGCGCCTCCAGGGGCGCCGCGTGATCATCGCCGACGACGACCCGGGGGTGACCTGGTTCATCGCGGACCTCTTGCGCACGGCGGGCTGCGAGGTGCACGAGGCGCTCGACGGGATCAGCGCGCTCGAGCTCGCGTTCCGCGTGCAGCCCGAGCTCGTCGTGAGCGACATCCTCATGCCGGGCATGGACGGCTTCGCGCTGTCCCGCGCGCTCCGGCGCGACGTCGCGCTGCGGGACGTGCCGGTCATCCTGCTCTCGTGGAAGGAGGACCTGCTCCAGCGGGTGCGCGAGCTCGGCGCGAGCGCCGCCGCGTACATGAAGAAGGAGAGCGACTCGCGGTCGATCCTCGCCCGCGTGCGCGAGGTGCTCCGGCCGCGGGCGCGCATCGAGCTGCGGCTGCGCGGCGACGGCGAGGTGCGCGGGCGGCTCGACGGGCTGACGCCGCGGCTCCTCCTCGAGCTCGTGGGCGCGGTGCGCAAGGACGCGCGCGTCGGCGTGCGCGACGCGACCTACCTCTACGAGATCGAGATCCGCGGCGGCACCCCGCGCAAGGTCACGCGGACGGCGAGCGACGGCGATTACATGAGCGGCGAGCGGGCGATGGCGAGCCTCCTCGGCGTCGGGGCCGGGCGCTTCGTCGTGTCGCCGAGCTCCGAGCCGATCCGCGGCGAGCTGACCGGGACGCTCTTCGAGCAGATCGCGCGCCCGGTCGCGGCGGCGCGCGGCGCGGTCACCGCCTGCACCGGGTCGCGCACGATGAACATCGAGCGCATCGGCCTCGACGAGTCGCTGCTCGAGGAGTACCTGCGGGCCACGCCCGATCCGGCGCGGGCGATCATCCGGCGGCTGGCCGCGGGGGCCGCCCCGAGGCAGATGCTGCTCGCGGGCGAGGTGGAGCCGGCGCTGCTGGAGGACGTGCTGGTCGACCTCGCGTCGCGCGGGGCCATCCGCGCGGTGATCGGCACGGACGGGGTGGACCTGCTGTCGCCCGCGGTCGAGGCCGCGCTGACGTTGCTGCAGGGGGAGCCGCGGTCGGTGCGCACCTCGCTCCCGCCGAACGCGCGGCCGAGCGTCCTGCTCTCCCCGGCCCTCCTCCGCCCGCGGGCCGAGCCGCGAAGCGTCGCCCCGCGCACGCCGGCGCCGGCGCCCGTGCCGGCCCCCGAGCCGCGGCCCGCCGCGCGCTTCGAGTCGTTCGCGGTCAGCGAGCCGCCGCCGCCCGCGCGGTCGGGCGAGGTCGAGCCCGAGGACGGCGCGCCGTCGTCGCTCGAGGACGCGGTGATGCGCGAGATCAGCGACCGGTCGCCCGATCCCGGCGCCGCGAAGCCCGCGTCGAAGCCGCCGCCCATCGTCGAGCCGAGCGCGCTCCGCAAGCGGTCGTCGAACCCGCCGGCGGTCGACGACGGCTGGGACGACATCGAGGAGCCGCCGCCACCGATGGCGTCGATCCCACCCGACGCGGTGGTGCCCGAGGCGGCGGTGCCGGAGGCGCCGACGAGCGACGAGCCGCTGTCGGTGCCGCCGTCCGCGCCGCCCGAGGTCGCCGAGGGAGCCCTCGCGTTCCCCGGGCGCGAGCCGACCCCCGAGCCGCCGGAGGGGACGGACGTGGGGGCGCCGTACTCGTCGCCGTTCCTGATGGAGCCGGAGCCGCTCGCGGAGCTGCTCTCGGAGCCGCCCCCGCCGCCGGCACCGCGGGACGGGCCGCCGCCGCTGCCGATCGAGGCGCTGTCGCCGGCGCCGCGGACGATCGAGCCGACGCTGCCGCTCCCGCGCGCGGTGCCGCCCGAGGTCCCGGCGGCGGCGCGCGACGAGCGTGCGGCGGAGGCGCCGCCCCCGGTCGCGGAGGCGCCGGCACCGAAGCGGTCGGCGTGGCCCTTCATCGTGGCCTTCGCGGGCCTCGGGCTCGCGGTGGGCGTCGTCGTCGAGCTTCGCATCGGCGACACGACGCCGGCGCGGACGCCCGTCGCGAGCACCACGCCGAGCGCCCTCGCGGCCACGTCGGCTCCTCCGCCGGCGCCCACCCCGCCGCCGACCCCGACGGTCTCCGCCCCCGCGCCGTCGGCCGCGACCGCGCCGAGCGCCCTCAGCGACGACCTCCCGCCAGGCGCGGAGGTGCCGCCGGGGCTCGG
>JBEKGQ010001025.1:0-2859 GCA_050012715.1 Polyangiaceae bacterium | reverse complement strand
AGCATCTTCACGTCCCGCGGCGAGAGCGTCCCGTCGTCGACCTTCGCGCGGACGAACGAGACCTGCCGCCCGCGATCGATGGGATGCCAGAGCTCCGGCGACGCGTGATCCGCCGCGGTGCAGAAGTCGGCGTTCGCCGTCGGCCCGACGTTGTGCTCGCCCCGTCGCGTCCCCTTCCGCATCGTGTCGATCGAATCGCAGTTCGCGGCGGTGCGCGCCATCGCGAGACACCCGTCCATGTCCGGCGGCGGCTCGGCCATGTTCAGGAGCTCGGTCGTCACGTCCTGAGCGATGTCCTCGATCTCCTGGCCCCACACGCCCCGATTCCGCAATCGGGAGCGAATGGCGGTCTGCACCTCGACCGAGATCACGCGTGCGACGTGGGCGGCATTCACCGGGGACGGGTTCATCTTCGACTCGGGCTCCTCTCGCCCGGTGAACCGCGCTGGGGCCGAAAGTGTACCGACGATTTTCTCTTTCTCGGGGGAAGTCGCGAGCTTGGGGGCACCCTCGGCATTCGAGGAGGGAGGCTCCGAGACCCGGTTCACGCCCGCTTCATCGACCTCGAGGAGGTCGGCGCGGGATGCCAGGGAAGCGGCTTTCCGGTTCATGACCCCTCTTCGGACGAGGAGGGGGTGTAGTTGCTAGGAATGTGAAAGTCTCGGCATTCCTGGACGCGCGACCGTCATTCAAGGACGGAGGCGCGGTCCGGAATGTGGACGCCTCGGCATTCCTGAACGGGGGCGCGTCGCCGAACGACGGACGCGTGTCGTTCCGGGACGGCGGCCCGTCCGCGAATGTGGAGGGCTTGGCATTCCTGGACGGAGGCGTGGCTTGGAAGGACGGAGGCGTGGAATGCGCTTTGGAGCGGCTGGAGCAGGAGATCCGGTACTCTGATTACCCTCGCCCCCCTCCGTGAATCCACGCCCCTCCCCGAACTTTGCGTATCTGGCGCATCATGATGCGCGCCTCGTCGCCCTCGCGACGCAGGCGGAGGAGCATTTTGCGGGCGACCCCACGGTCACTCTGTTCAAGCTCCGCCAGTTCGCCGAGGTGCTGGCCCAGCGGGCAGCGGCGAAGGTCGGCCTCTTTCTGGGCCCGCAGGAGGGGCAGCAGCAGCTCATCGACCGCCTGTGGGAGCGGAACGTCATCGGCGCCAACCAGCGCACGCTCTTTCACGACCTCCGCCGCATCGGGAACGCGGCGGTGCACGAGGGCAAGGGCGACCAGCGCGAGGCGCTCCACCAGCTCCGGATGGCGCGCGAGATCGCCATCTGGTTCCAGCGCTCGTACGGCAACGACCGCAAGTTCGACCCCGGACCGTTCGTCCCTCCGCCGGAGCCGAAGAAGGCCGACGCGGGCCTGCACGATGAGCTCCAGCGACTCCGCGACGACGTCGCCTCGCGCCGCAAGGAGCTCGACGCCGCGCAGCACGCGATCGAGGAGGCCAAGAAGGCGGCCGATGCCGAGCTGGCCCAGCGGCTGACCGCGCAGCAGCTCGCTGCGAAGGCGCGCGAGGACGCCGCCATCTGGGAGGCGCTCGCGAGCGAGACGGCGAAGGCGGAAGCCCAGAAGAGCGCCGCGCTGACGGAGCAGAACCGCCGGCTCCAGACCGAGCTAGCGACCCTCCAGGCCGCTGCCCAGGCCATGCCCCCGAAGGCGCTCGAGCGCGCCATCGAGCAGTCGTCCGCGGCCAGCGAGGCGATCGAGGTCGACGAGGCGGCGACGCGCAAGCTGATCGACCGGCAGCTGCGCGACGCGGGCTGGGAGGTCGACTCGGAGCTGATCACGTACGAGCGCGGCGTCCGCCCGACGCGCGGGAAGAACCTGGCCATCGCGGAGTGGCCCACGGTCGCCGACGGCAAGGAGGGCCGCGCCGACTACGTGCTGTTCGCCGGCCTCCAGGTCGTCGGCGTCGTCGAGGCCAAGCGCAAGCACAAGGACGTCATGGGCGTCATCCCCCAGGCGAAGCGCTACTCCGCCGGCTACGTCGTCCACGGCGACGAGGTCTTCCCCGAGAGAGGCCCGTGGGGCGTGAACCGCGTGCCGTTCCTCTTCGCCACCAACGGCCGCGCCTACCTGCGTCAGCTCCGCACGAAGAGCGGCATCTGGTTTCTCGACGCGCGGCGCCGCGAAAACCATCCCGTGCCGCTCGAGGGCTGGTACACGCCCGAGGGGCTCGTCGATCTTCTCCGCCAGAACGTCGACGAGGCGACCGCGAAGCTCGAGAGCGAGCCGATGCCGTACATCGACCGCGACTACCAGCGGAGCGCCATCCTGGCGGTCGAGAAGGGGCTCGCGGAGGGCAAGCGCGAGCTCCTCCTCGCCATGGCCACCGGCACCGGCAAGACGCGCACCTGCATCGGCCTCTGCTACCGCCTGCTCAAGACCAAGCGCTTCCGTCGCGTGCTCTTCCTCGTCGACCGCAACGCGCTCGGCAAGCAGACCGCCGAAGCCTTCAAGGATCTCCGCCTCGAGAACCTGCAGACGTTCACCGACATCTTCGACGTGAAGGAGCTCGGCGACCTCCGCCCCGAGCGCGAGACCAAGCTCCAGATCGCGACCATCCAGGCGATGGTGCGGCGCGTCCTCGGCCCCTTCGACGACGACCGCGAGCCCGACGTGCCGCCGGTCGACGAGTACGATTGCATCGTCGTCGACGAGTGCCACCGCGGCTACCTGCTCGACCGCGAGCTCTCCGACCGAGAGATGCTCTTCCGCGACGAGGACGACTACATCTCCAAGTACCGGCGCGTCCTCGACCACTTCGACGCGGCCAAGATCGGCCTCACCGCCACCCCGGCGCTCCACACCAGGGAGATCTTCGGCGCCCCCGTCTTCTCGTACTCGTACCGCGAG
>JBEKGQ010001024.1:0-2647 GCA_050012715.1 Polyangiaceae bacterium | reverse complement strand
GACCCCGCTCGTCGCGAGCCCGACGACACCGACGCCGGCCACGATGAGCCCGAGGACGCGCTGGCCGCCCCCGCTGCTCTGGGCCTGCTCCGGCCCAGGCGCGGCGGGCGGAGGAACTACGGGGACGACAGGCGGCGGCGCGACGACCGGTGGAGTCGGCTCGGTCGGAGCCGCTTCGAGCGGTGGCACCGCGACCGAGACCTGCAAACCGTCCTTCGGGACGTCGACCGCGGACGCCCAGCCCTTCTGCCCTGGCGCGCTCGCCTCGAACTTGTGCGAGCCGGTGTCGACCGGGAGGGGAATGCCCCACTCGGCTGGTTGCATCCGGACGCCGTCCCGTGTGACCTGGAGGCCGTCGACGGGCTGGGCGACCGTCACCGTCAGGTGCGCCAGCGTCGGAGCGAGCGCGTCGGCGTGTCGCTGCGCCGTCGCCTGGTACTCGCTGCGCCCGGCCGCGTTCGCCGCGCTCGCGGCTTCTCGGTACGTGGCCCAGGCGGTGGCGGAGCGTCCCAGCTTTTCGTAACAGCTCGCAAGGTTGAGCAGCGTGCCGGCGGAAGGATCGAGCCGCTGGCTGTCTGCGAACTTCGGGCATGCCTCGGCGAAGCTCCCCGCAGCCGCCAGCCTCCGCCCGTCCTCGAACAGAGCTTCCGCGGCCACCTTGTCCGTGGACGAGGCCTGCGCCCGCGCCGTCCCCGTGAGCAGGATCACGGCGGCGAAGGAGGCGGCGGACGCGCCCCCGAGAATGGCCCGGGTCCATTGCATCGTCATACTCATGTAGCCCCGACGTGGTCAGCGAAGGGAGGGAATGTCGTCGTTCTTCGGCTTCGGCTTGGGTGTCACCCCCGCCGGGGGAGAGCCGTGGGGGACCGGCCCGGCGGTCGGCTTCGTCGCCGTCGCCAGCGCAGCACCGAGTGCTGTGGCGGGCCCGGAGACGGAAGCGCTCGGAGCCGGAACCGAGCTGGATGGCGCCACGTCGGTCGATGCCGCTGCCGGCGAAGTGCCCGTCGTCGCCGCGGGCGTGACCGGTGGCGCCGCGACGGTCACCGCGGGCGGTGGAGCCGCCGCGGTTGGCGGCGCGTCGTGGTTGCGGAGGAGAAAGACGGCACCACCGACGATGGCCGCGACCGCGATGCCGGCGCCGATCCAGATCCCGCCGTTGCTCTGCTTGGTCCCCGAGACGAGGGTGCCCTGCTTGCCGGAGCCCCACGCCGCGGGCGTCAGCGCGGGACGGGCGGGCGGTGTCTCGGCCGCCGCGATGTTGAGGGCGGGCGAGCTGACCATCGGCCCGCGGCCCGTGCTGCCCATGGCCATCCGCGCGCGCTCCACCGTGACGCGCGACTCCGGCGGCGCAAACGGCTCGAGCGCGAGCGCCAGCTCGGCCGCGTTTGCGTAGCGCTCCCCCGGCTCCTTCCTCAAGCAGCGCTCGACGATCTCGACCATCGCCGGCGGAACGTCCGGCCGGAGCTCGGCGAGCGACTGCGGCGGCTCGGTCACCACCTTGAGGACGAGCTCGGGCATCGTCTCGGCCTCGTAGGGCCATCGCTTCGTGAGGAGCTCGAAGAGCACGACGCCGAAGGCCCACACGTCGGAGCGGGCATCGACGTCGCGCGACGAGCGCATCTGCTCGGGCGACATGTAGAGCGGCGAGCCGAGCATCGAGCGGGTCTGCGTGAGCCCCCCACCCCCCGTTGACGCGAGCGTCTTCGAGACGCCGAAGTCGAGCACCTTCACGCGCGCGCCACCGCCGACGGTGGCGGCCAGGAAGAGGTTCTGCGGCTTGAGGTCACGGTGCACGATGCCCGCGGCGTGCGCTTCGGCCACTGCCTCGCAGGCCTGCACGACGTACTCCGCGACCGACGCCACGGAGAGCGGACCCCGCTCGATCAGGACCGCGCCCAGGTCCGAGCCCTCGAGGTACTCCATGACCATGTACGGCGCGCCCGACTCGAGGGTCCCGACGTCGAGCACCTTCGCCGCGTGCTCGCTGCGGAGCTTGACCGCCGCGCGCGCCTCACGGAGGAAGCGCGCGACGGCCTCCTCGTTGCCGAGCGCGTCGTCGCGGACGAACTTGATCGCGACGGGTTGATCGAGCTGCTCGTGGCGGGCCGCGACGACTGCTCGTGGCGGGCCGCGACGACGATGCCCATGCCGCCGACGCCGAGGACGCGCTCGACGCGGTACTTTCCGGCAAGGAGGTCGCCCTCCTTCACGGGGCTCGAGCCCGACTCGGACATGCTGGGATGAGAGATACCACGGGCGCCAGCGGCGTACGAGCGCGGCCGCGGGGTCTGATGTTGAGCGGCGAGCCTCCACGGAGTACATTCATGGGGGAGGTCGCCGATGCAGGGTCGACGCAAGTTCCTCGGGGCGGTGGGGGCGACCGCGGTTGCCGTGGGCGCGTGGCGGAAGTTCGGGCGACCGGCGGCCGAAGCAAGCCATGGCACCGTGAGTCTCGGAGCTGTCAGCGGCTCTAAGGCGGCTGGAGCCACTGCAGCGTCGGGCGACAGCCTCGAGATGCTCGCGGAGGCTGGGGTAAGAGTGGGCGCGCGCTTCCGCACGTGCGAGGTGATGGGCGTGACGCGGACGGAGGACGGGGCCGTCGCGGTTCAGCTGGCCGATGCGGCTGGTCGCCGGTTCGAGGTCGAGC
>JBEKGQ010001023.1:0-3115 GCA_050012715.1 Polyangiaceae bacterium | reverse complement strand
CCGCGCCCTCGAGCCCGCGCTCGACCGCCGCGCGGTGTACCGCGAGGTACGCCTCGGCGAACGCGCGCACCTTCGCCGCGTCGTCGGGCTGCCACGGCGTCGAGCCCTGGATGGGCGTGCGGTGGATCCACTCGAGCACCGCGTCTCGCAGCGTCGGCTTGTCGGCGAGGCGCGCGCGCACCCGCTTCAGCGTGGGCGACTCGGTGCCGTCGTGCTCCTTCAGCGCGGTGAGGTACGAGCCCTCGTGGCCGAGCGGCACGCGCTCGCTCTCCGGGAGGCCCATCACGATCTCGAGCTCCCGCATCTGGCCCGACTGGAAGCCGCTCGCCCCGGTCAGCTTGTCGCGGAACGCGAGGTAGTCGCGCGTCGTCATCGTCTCCATGAGCGCGAAGTGGGCGGCGAGCTGGTGCAGGATCGTCTCCATCCGCCGGATGCCGCGCACCGCCGACGCCAGCGCCTGCTCCGGCACCGGGGCCCGGGCGAAGAGCGTCCGCACCGCGACCATCTCGCGCAGGATGAGCTTGAACCACAGCTCGTCGATCTGATGCACGACGATGAACATCACCTCGTCGTTCGTCAGATCCGCCTCGCTCGGACCGATCCCGGCCTGGAGCGACAGGAGCGTCTCGACGCGGATGTAGTCCCAGTACGGCGTGGGCTTTTGCGCCATGGCGGGCGCAGTCTACTGTCTTCCGATGCCCGCCGCCGCCGCTCCGCCCAAGCTCGCCTTCGTCATGGTGGGACTCCCGGCCCGGGGCAAGACCTTCATCGCCCGCGCTCCTACCGGCGGGCGCGCCTCGGCAGCCACCAGCACCACTCCTTCTTCGACCCGCGCAACGAGACCGGGCAGGCCGCGCGGCGCGACGTCGCCCTCGCCGCGCTCGACGACATGCTCGAGTTTCTCCGCGGCGGCGGCGACATCGCCATCTACGACGCCACCAACAACACGCGCGAGCGCCGCGCCCTCGTCCACGCCCGCTGCGCGGCCGAGGGGCACGAGGTCGTCTACATCGAGTCGATCTCGAACGACCCGGCGCTCATCGAGGCGAACATCCGCGCCACCAAGGCCCGCTCGCCCGACTACGAGGGGGTTCCCGAAGAGGTCGCGGTGAGCGACTTCCGCCTCCGCATCGCCCACTACGAGAGCGCCTACCAGGAGGTGGCCGAGGACGAGGGGCGGTTCGTGAAGATCATCGACGTCGGCCGCACGATGGTCCTCCACAAGATCGAGGGCTACCTCCTCGCGCGCGTCGTGCACTTCCTGCTCAACCTGCACGTGCAGCCGCGCAGCGTGTGGTTCACCCGGCACGGCGAGAGCGAGTTCAACGTGCTCGGGCGCATCGGCGGGGACTCGCCGCTCAGCGAGGCGGGCCGCGCCTACGCGCAGGCTCTGGCCAGCGTCGTGCGCGAGCGCATCGGCTCGGACGTCGTGGTCTGGACGAGCACGATGCGCCGCACGCTGGAGACCGCCGAGATCATGGGCCTCCCTCGCCGCGCGTGGCGCGCGCTCGACGAGATCGACGCCGGCACGTGCGACGGCCTCACCTACGCGGAGATCGCCGAGCAGGCCCCGCACGAGTACGAGGCGCGCCAGATGGACAAGTTTCGCTACCGCTACCCGCGCGGCGAGTCCTACCAGGACGTCATCCAGCGGCTCGAGCCGGTCATCTTCGAGCTCGAGCGCGAGCGGGCCCCGGTGCTCGTCATCGGGCACCAGGCGGTCCTCCGCGCGCTCTACGCCTACATGATGGATCGCCCGCCGCTCGAGTGTCCCTTCGTGTCCATCCCGCTCCACACGATCCTCGAGCTCGAGCCGACCGCCTACGGATGCGAGGAGCGCCGCATCGAGCTGCCGCCCGCGCCGCTCGACCCCGAGGGCTTCCGGCAGACGACGTGAGGTCCGGCGCCGCGCTCGGGGTGAAACTTGGCCCGCTCCCCGCCGCTCCGATAGCGGTGGGACCGTGGGGAGGCTCCGGTTCGCGCTCGTCGTCGCCGCTGCGCTGCTCGCGCTCGACGCAGGCGCCGCGCGCGCCGCGGGAGAGTCGCCCATCGGCATCGGCGAGGTGAGCGCCGGCGCCTCCTCGGCCGACATCGGCGTCGAGGCGTTGCGGGCGATGGTCGCGGAGGCGGTCGACGGACTCGACGCGCGCGCCATGCCTCGCGGCTCCAGCGCCGTGCTCAGCGTGTCGGTGGTCCGCCTCGAATCGCACGTGGCCTCGCCCGCCGACGTGACCTGCGTCGTCTCCGCGACGCTCCGCGACCGCCGCGGCGGCTCGGTCTTCGCCGTCATGGAGGGCTCCGCGCGAGGACAGGACGAGCCTCGGCGCGTGCGTGCGCTCGAGCGGAGCATCCTCCGCGCCGCGGTGCAGAGCGCGATCGCCCGCGTGCCCGAGGCGATGAAGCGCCGCCGCCGGCGCTGAGGCGCGGCTACGGGCGCGCGACCGGGTGCGCGCGCATCGGCATCGGGCTGTAGCGGTCCTCCGCGGCGAAGCCGGTCTCCTGCTTCGCGTCGTAGTGGGCCATCATCGACAGGCCGAGCTTCCGCATCGCGCCGGGATCGAGCGCGCGCTCGAGGCGGGGGAAGAGCGCTTCCTCCTCGTCGGCGTGCATCGCGAGGGCGGCGTGGAGGGCCCGGATGGCCGCCGCGAACTCCTCGCCGTCGACCGGGGCGTCGATGGCGCGCTCGAGCGCCTGGCGCGCCACGAGGTGCCACGCCTGGCTGGCTTTCAACGAGCTGTGCTCGTCGAGGGCGGCGAGCGCCGCCGGGTAGAAGACGTGCTCCTCCATCGCGAGGTGCGCCGCGAGGTCCCCCGCGAGCTGCGGGAGGAGCGACTCGCGCACGCTGGCGCTGCCCCCCTCGACCACGTCGCAGAGCTCCTGGAGGTTCCGGTGCTGCTGGTGGAGGAGGGTGGTCGCTTGCATGGGTGCCCGGCGATGAGGGGTGGCGGCGGAGGAAACCTGCACCTCCCGCGCGGCCACCGTTATCCGCTCTCGGGGCCCCGCGCGCAATCGTCGGCGAGCAGATTTCACTGATTCGTTTCGCGGGGTTCGCTGTCGCGCTGCGTCATGGCGGACGCGTCGAGGCCATGGCGCGTCGAGGTCATGGCGGACGCCT
>JBEKGQ010001022.1:0-3087 GCA_050012715.1 Polyangiaceae bacterium | reverse complement strand
TGGGATCCAACGGCTGCGGAGCGGGGGGGGGCGGTTCTGCAGGCGAGGGTGGCCTGGGCGGCGGCGGCGGCGGGGGGGGGAGGACTTGCGGTTGCTCTTCGACCCCCGGATATGGCGGTGGCAACGGCGTCGTGATCCTGCGTTACCAGCAGTGATCGGCTCGACCGAGGTGCTGTGAGCGATGCGTCTCGCGGTAGCAGGGCTTGATGACGGAGTGCCGCGGCTCCCGCAGGGCACCGCAAGCCTGCGTTCCATAATAAGAACCAAGTTGGGTCCGCCATTCAAAGTAGGCGGAAGGACCGGATGGCTCGCTTGCAACGGGCTCCATGTCGCCGCCATCGCCCGCAAAGGACCGCCTCCTCGCATGCAGCCAGGCGCCATATCGATCAAACGGGCGGGACGAGGCTCGCTCGCCTCTGGTCCAGCAGGAACACGAAGCGCTGGCGAAGCGGATCGACCACCTTCGGCGCCGTCAGGTTCTGCAATGAGCGTGACCGCGATGTCTGAGGGACGCGCGAGCACGAAGAATGAGGGGCGGGCGGTTCAGAAGGGCAGGTCGGGCCCGTCCGGCGGGCTGAGGACGCGTTCCACCTGGGTGCGGTAGTCGTCGAGGGCGCGTCGAAGGGCGCGTGCGCGCCGAAGAAGAGTGCGGCGGGCTCGCCGTTGCACGGGGGCGTCGTCGCGGGCGACGGACTCGTCGTCGATGAGTGGGTGCTCGGTGAGCAAGGCGAGTCCGAGGGCGTGCAACGCGTGATCGGCGAGGTCGACGACGATGATCTCCGGCGCGACGAGCAGGCGGTGCAGCTGGCCTGGGGTCATCGTTTCCGTGCCGCGATAGCGGCGGGCTTGGTCTTGGGCGTCTGCGCGAACACCTCGAGGAAGAGCTTCTCGTCGAGACGCGCGAGCTCGCGGTCGGCGGCGACGGCGAGTAGCTCGTCGGCGAGATTCATGAGCACGCGGTAGTTGCCGGCGGCGTGGTCGGCGAGGGTGACTCGCAGCTCGCTGGTCATGAGGGAGGGATTGCCGGCGGCTGCGAGGAGATGGTCGAGGCACGCGAGCAGCTCGTCGCGCGAGGCGTAGTCGAGGGTCAAGCGGCGCCGGATGCGCGAGCCGAGGGGCAAGAGCTCCGGGCACCGGAGTCTCTCGGGCAGTCTGGCATCGCCGGCGAAGACGACGCAGAGGAGCTGTTTGCTGTCGAGCTCCTTGCTGGCGAGGATGCGCAGCTCGCAGAGCACGGTGGTGAGGGCCTCTTGGGCCTCGTCGATGATGAGCACGGGTCGGCAGCGACTGGAGGTGATGTGGTCGGCCCAACGGGTGCGCAGGGCTTTGAAACCTGCCCAGCGGTTGTGCGCGGCGAGGGGTACGGAGAACAGGTCACCGAGCTCGCGGTAGAAGTCCATGGTGCGGCTCTGGGGATGCTCGACGGTGCCGACGAGGACATCGGGCAGAGCGCGCAGGCGCTCGGCGAGGAGCCGCAGAGCGATGCTCTTTCCGGTGCCCGGATCGCCGGTGAGCATGGCGAAGCCGCCATCAGCGATGCCGAGCTCGATGCGCCGAACGAAGCTGTCGACGGCGGGTGTGGTGAAGAGCGCGTCGTGAGGGACATCGGGGCGGAAGGGGTGGAACTTCAATCCGTAGAGCGAGAGCAATTTACTCATGGGTCCTCGGTGGGATCGTCGGTGGGGTCGTGTTTGGGCAGATAGGCGGGGGGAAGGCCGGTGGCGGCGTAGTCGGCCATGAGGGCGCGCAGGTGCGGTGCGATGCCGACGGGTTGCGCGGGCTCGCTCGCGGCGGCGGGGGCGACGACCCGCCGAACGCGCTCGGCGTTGCGCGCCTTGTCGAGTGGCAGCAGCGTGGCGAGGTGGTCTCCGGAGCGCGGGTCAACCAGATCGATGCTGGAGAGATCCCATCGTGCGACGCGCAGGCGCAGCTGCAGGAGGGTGCGGTACGCGGAGGGAACTTCGAAGCGGACTCCTTCGACGGTGACGGTGCCGTCGCTGCGTCGCTGTTTGCGCGAGACCTCGGTCCGGAACGCGCGTCGCAGAGCATCCGAGCTGGGGCTCTCGCGTGCGACGGTGGGTCCACGCAGGTACCTGGCGAGCGGGCTTTCGCGGAGCTCCGAGTGGTCCTTGCGCTGGTATTCCTCCTCGACCCAGGCCTGGGTGGCGGTGTTGAGGAGATCGAGCGAGAGGTCGGGGTGTCCCTCGAGCATGGGCAGGAGTCGCCCTTCGATTTGTCCCCAGAACGACTCCTGCTTGCCGTTTTGCTCGGGCGAGTAGGGCAGCGTCGTGTGATGGACGATGCCGAGGCGCTCGAGGCCCTCGACGGTCTCGGCGGCGAGCATGGCCGCGCCGTTGTCGGTCAGGAGGGCGCGGGGCAGGCCGCGCTTGTGGAAGGCCTGCGAGAGGGCGTGGATGAGGGCCTCTGCGGTTTCCTCGAGGTACCACTGCAGGTGGCAGCAGAGTCGCGAGCGGTCGTCGAGCACGCCGAGCAGCTGCGGCTTCTGCCACTGGCCGTCCGTGCGGAGCACGGGGCGGGAGCCCTCGTGGAAGTCCAGGTGCCAGAGGCCGTGGACGTGCGTGACCTCGTAGGACCGGGTTTCACGCAGGACGAAGGGCTCGCCGTCGGGGTGCTCGCGATGGCGGCGCTTGCGGACGCGCAGCAAGCCCTGCTCCTTCATGAACCGGCACATGGTCGCGTACCCGGGGACCGCCCCGAGGCGCGGGTCTTCGCGCGCGAGCGCGACGAGGTTGTCGTGGTGAAGCTGGAAGGTCCAGCGCGGGTGGTCGCGGTGTTGCTGCGTGATCGCTTCGGCCACGGCGGGGCCGAGGCTCGGGTGGGTCCCGGCGTGCGAGGGGACCTTGCGCGCGAGGGCGGCGAGCGGGTCACCTGCGCCGCGCGCGATGTACCACCAGCGCTCGATGGTCTTGAACGAGAAGCGGATCGTCTCGCCGGTGGTGGGGTGTCGCCACGGTCGGGCGGCGAGTGCCTCGATGCGAGCCTTGAGCTCGCCGTCCTCGGCGGGGGCGGCCATCAGGGGCCCGAGGATCTGAAAGCGCAGACGTGCCCATCGCACGCGCGCGCTCG
>JBEKGQ010001021.1:0-3527 GCA_050012715.1 Polyangiaceae bacterium | reverse complement strand
AAGGCGCCATCTCGAGTGCGAACAGGAAGTCGCTCGCGAAGGTGATCAAGGCGTCTCCGAAGAATCCGTGACGGACCCGGGCGACCCCGCGGTCACCGGGCCACGTACACCGAGTCTGCCTCCTTCGCCGGCTCACCCGACAACCACCGCCGCAGGGCGTCGCCGTTCGGCCGTAGCCCGAGCGCGTCGAAGCCCTCGATCGCGGCACGCGCACGCGTCTCCGCGGCGGAGTCGCGTCCCTCGATTGCGGCCACCTGCGCGTCGATGCTCGCCGACAGGTACGGCGCCAGGCGGAGCGTGCAGCGGTCGAGCCACCGGGAATGCGCTCGCGCGTCCGCGAGCAACGCCGCGCGACGGCGGGGGGGGGCCGTGCGCGCGGCCGCCAGCGCAGCGCGTGCCCGCAGGTCGCGGCTGTCCCCGACGCACGACTCGAAGACGAACGCCCCCGATCGACCGAGACGTGACCAATCGCCGCGAACCGTCTCGTAGGCGAGCCTCCCCTCGCCTGCATGCAGAGCGAGCGTTGCGCGCGACCAGAGCTGGAGAAAGGCCGGCAGGGGCGAGTCGAGCTGCTCGGCACGGGCAAGACCCAGCCGGACACGCTCGCGGGCAAGATCGGCTTTGCCGGTGGCGACGTAGGCGAGCGTGATGTACCCGTGCAGGCAGACGAGCGACGCGAACTGATCGTCGCGGGACATGGCGACTTCCAGCAGGTCGTCCGCGGTGCGAACGGCCTCGTCGAAATCGCCGACCATCGCCATCGCGGGCAGGCGCCAGGCGTCGAGAACCGCGAACTCGAAGGCGCTCATCTCCGGCACCTGTCGAAACAGGCGGCGGGCCCGTGTCGTCCACTCGACGCACGCGCGAAGGTCACCCGCAACCCACGTCGCCGCGCCCACACAGGCCGCCACCCAGGCGCGCTCGTACTCCCACGGAATCGACCCGAAGCGCTCGCGGAGGTCTTGCTCGAGCGCGTTCGCCTCGGCGCGCCAGCGCCCGCCCAGAGCGGAGACCATGACCAGCTCCATCGCGAGCGCGCGCGTCATTCGCCGCGGATCGTCCACGCGCAGGGCCTGGGTGAGGAGGCGCGTCAGCAGAGCGTTCGCCGGAACGGGGGCGTACATCGCGAGGCTCGTGCCCGCGGTCCACAGGACGTCGAGGCGAAGGCGCCCGGCATCGTCGAGCGACGGGTGAGCGCGCGGCCCCGAGAGCCTTCGATCGATCCCGCGTCGTAGGCGCTCCACGACGAACATCCCTACGGCCGAAGCGTTCCCCTCCGGCAACCTCTCGCCGACCCCGCGCAGCACCGACCTCAACACCGCGCGCCCTTCGTCGAGCGCGCCGGTCCGCAAGAGAGCGAGCGCCCGCTTGTGCTCGACCGCGAGGACGGTTCGAGGCTCCGCCGCCCCCGTCATCAGACCGGCGGCTTCCTCGTAGCGCAGGGCGGCCTCGCGTCCGCGCCCCATGAGCGACAGGTTGTCCGAGAGCTTCTCCAGCGTCGCGGCGCGCACCGGTGAGGCCAGGCGTGCGAGCGCGAGCGCCTTCTGGAAGTACTGCACCGCGATCTCGAACGCGTGCGTGCGCGACGCGCCGTCACCAGCCGCGAGGCAGGCTTCGCCCGCTTCCTGGGTGCGCCCCGCCCCTTCCAGATGTGGGATCTGCCACTCCGCTGGCGCTCCTTGCGCCCGCAGCGCCTCCACGATTCGCCCGTGGCGTGCGGGCCGCTCCGCCGCCCCGAGCATTGCGTCCGCACGCTCGCGGAGGGCGTCGTGGTAGGGGCGCACGCGATCGTGCTCGTCGACCGACACCAGTCGGTTCGACGTGAGCGCCGCCGCCTGGTCTCTGAGCCTCGAACGATCCGCCACCACGGGCCCCAGGGACGCCAGCGGGAGCGGCTGCGGCGTGAGTACGACGCATTCGAAGAGCAGGCGCGCGTCGGGGGTCAGCGCGTCGAGCGTGCGGCGCAAGGCCGTCTCGAGGTCCAGCGTCCCCTCGCGGCCCGCGCCGGCATGGCGGGCGAGGAACTCCAGGAGGAACGCGTTGCCCGCAGCCTCGTCGAGCAGGCGCGAGAGCGTCGCGGGATCGGCGCCAGCGTCTCCTTCGGTGTGCGCCTGCAGCAATCCGCGCGCCGCCTCGCGACCGAGGGGACCGAGCGCGAGCCGCCCCACGCCCTCGAGCCATGCCTCGTGCTCCGGCCAGGGCGCGGGTCCGGGGCGCCTCGTGAGGACGAGGAGGATGCTGCCGGGCCCCGCGTTCAGGGTCGTCCGCAGGAACAGCAGGCTTTCGTAGTCGGCCCACTGAAGGTCGTCGATCCAGACGACGAGCGGCGCCTGCCCCGAGAGCGCGCGAAACACCGACGCCAGCGACGCCTGCGCATGGCGTCTCGCCTCGAGGGCCTCGAGCGCTGGCTCGCGCTCGACGAGCGAAGGGCGCCTCGGGTCGGGAAGGGCTTCGATCTGCGCCACGAGCTGGTCGACCACCGCATCGATCGCGCGGAGCGGTACGAGCTCCTGCGGCCGAGCCGCACCCCGCAAGACGATGGACTCGGAGCAGCGTTCGGCCAGAAACTCTCGCACGAGCGCCGTCTTGCCGATGCCCGACGACCCTTCGACCAGGAGCGCCGTCGGTTCCCCCGATGCCGCGCGCCGCCAGGCCGCGAGGAGGTGGTCGAGCTCCGATGCCCGCCCGAACAGCGTTCTCGCGCCGGCGGTGGTGGAACGCACGTCCGGCGTCGCGCCGGCATGGCGCGAGAGGCCCGCGATGGCCGCGTGGGTTGCACGCGCGCCGGGATCCGGGTCCAGCAGCGCCCACACCACCTCGTCCAGGTCTGGCGGCACGGAGGGCGAGGCTTCGCGGGGCCGGCGGAAGCGACGCATTCGCTTTCGCAGCACGACCTCTGCCACCGTATCGCCTGCGACCGGGACGGAACCGGTCAGCGCCTCGTAGAGGAGGACGCCGAGCCCGTACCAGTCGGCGGCAGGGCCAGGAGCCGCTCCCTCGAACAACTCGGGGGCCATCGTGGCCAGCGTTCCCACCAGGGGGCCCTTCACGACCGAAAGCCCGAAGTCCACGACGCGTACATGGCCGCCGGGAGAGACCAGCACGTTGCTCGGCTTGAGGTCCCGATGCAGCACCCCGCGCACGTGGAGGGCGGCGATGGCGTCTGCCACCTGGGCTGCCGTCCGCGCCACTTCCAGTGCCGAGGCCGATCGCAACGAGTCGACGAAGGTGCGCCCTTCGAACAGCTCCATGGTGAAGAACGCGGTCTCGTCGGTCACGACCAGGTCGAAGAGCTCGATGAGCCCCGCGTGGTGGATCTCCGTCAGAGCCCGGAACTCCGCCTTCAGGCCGCGAAGCCCCTCCGGCGACTGCGCGCGGAACCGCTTGAGGGCTACGTTCGCCTGCAGGGCAACGTCGAATGCCGCATGCACGTCCGCGGTCGAGCCGCGGCCCAGCAGGCGCGTCAGCCGGTAGCGGCCCGCCAGCAGCGCTCCTTCGGACCCGACGGACATTGCGCCCACGAGGCT
>JBEKGQ010001020.1:0-2501 GCA_050012715.1 Polyangiaceae bacterium | reverse complement strand
GTCCCACGTCGAGATCGAGCTCGTGCTGCAGCCGTCCGGCTCGCTCGTCCGCGGCGTCCGCCCGCAGCACCGCTTCGTGGGTCCGCGCGAGCATGCGCACCTGCGTCCCGCGGGCGCGGCACGCCGCGGCGAGCCGGTCCGCCGCGTCCTTCAGGGCGCGCAGCTCCTCGAGCGTCACCGGTTCTTCCCGCGCGACGCGCGGCAAGAGGAGCAGGCCCTCGGTCTCTCCGTCGCACGCCACCACGGTCGCCAGGAGGGCCCCGCGGTCGTTCATCCATTTCGCCAGCGGCCGGAGCTCCGGGCGGCGCACCTCGAGCGCCTCGAGCACCTCCACGCGCAGCGTCGCTTCCGGCTCGGCGCCCGCCACGAGGACGAGCTCCTCCGGCATCTCGGCCTCCTTTTCGCGCGCGTATCCGGCGGCGTCCACCGTCGTCACGCGGGTCGGCCCGAACGTCCAGAGCTGGGGCGAGGCCGCGGCCCCGCCGGGAGCCCGCAGCGCGAGGAGCGTGGCCCGGATGGCGTCGTCCGGATCGCCGCGCGCCGCATCGATGCACGCCTGCGCGAACGCATCGAGCCACGCCCCTCGTGCCGGGCGGAGCGGCGCCTCGAGCACCGGGCTCGCGGCTCCGATGGCGAGGACGAGCACCGCGGTGACGAGCGCCGCTCCCCACGAGCGCCCCTCGGCGGCGGTGGCGCCGAGCAGCGCGACCCCACCGCCGACGATGGCCAGCACGACCACGCGCCGCGTGACGCGGGCGACCCGGACCGCGTCGCGCTCGAGCGCCGCCGCCCCGAGCACCACGCTGACCACCGCGACGAGGCCCCGCGCCAGCGCGTCGCCGTGCGCCCGGCCGACGAGCGCCGTGACGAGCGCCGCCGCGCACGCGGTGCCGAGGAGGCCGCGCATGCCGAGGGCCCGCTCGACGACGCCGAGCTCGAGCCGCCGGCGGCGCAGCGTCCACTCCGTGACGACGAGGAGCACGCCGACGCTCACCACGCCCGCGGCCAGCGCCCACGCGCGCGGCGAGTCCGTCATCCACGACGTGGCGTCACGCACCGGCCCGAGGCGCGCGAAGAGCGCGATCGCCCAGACGAGGACCACGATCGCCGCCGCCGGCCGCGGCGACATCGGCGCCGCGCGGACGACGCCGCCCGCACCCGGGATGCGGGCCACCGCGAGGCACGCCGCGACCGCGCAGACCATCGCGCCGAGCGCGCCGCACCCGTCGAGCCCGCGGCTGTCGCCGACCGCGCCAAGCGACGCCACCACGACCGCGAGCCCCCACCCGAGCGCGCGCGCCACCCGCCCCATCCACCGGGCGGTGACCCACGCGATCCCGAGGCCGAGCAGCGCCATCATCCACGCGCGCGGCTCGGCGGCGCCGTCGACCGACACCGAGAGCGCGCCCACGTACCCGACGCTCGCGAGGAGGAGCAGGCGCCGTCGCCACGGCACGACCGGGGTCGCCCCGGGGGGAGCGAAGGCGGTGGGGGGCGGCGGTGAGTCGGACATGCGGCTTCGGGCTTCGGAACGGCTACTGTAGCCTGTAGCCCGGATGCGCCCGAGGACCCTCGCGCTCGGCACGTGGCTCGCCGCCCGCGGGGGCATCGCCGGCCTCGGGTTCGCGCTCGCCATCGGCGGGGGCCTCGCCTCGGTGGTCGCCGCGGTCGCGGTGTCGGGCAGCACGTACGCGGTGGAGCTCCCGCTCTTCGCGTCGAGCGTGATCGCGTGGAGCGCCGGGGTGGTGCTGGCCTCCGGCGCCGCCGTGCACGCGCTTCGGCGCGACCGCGAGCAGGGCGTCGTGGCGCTCGTGCGCGCGCGCGGGGCGAGCCTCGGGGCGTACGTTCGCGGGCGCGTCGGAGGGCTCGTGGCGGTGCTCGCGCTCGCCGTCGGCGGGGCGACGCTCGTCGCCGGCGTGGCGGCGACATCGGTGGCTCACCCCACGCTCGCCGCGGCCCGCACGAGCCTCGCGGCGCTGGTGTACGCGCTCGCCTTCGCGGCGACGCTCGGACCGGTGGCGATGGCCACCCTGGGCTCGCGGACGCGCTCCGGCGGGCTCCTCACGTTGCTCGCCGTGCTCGCCGTGCCCGAGCTCGTGTCGTCGTGGACGATGACGCTCTTGCCGCGCGGGTGGCACGAGCTGACGTCGATCCCGGCCGCGCTGGCCGCCGTGCGCGCGGGTGTGGCGGCGCCGGCCGCGATGGCGCTGCCCATGGTGCGGGGGCTCGCGGGCCTCGCCGCGGTCGTCGCCGTGTCGCTCGTCGTCATCGCCGCGCGCGTCCGCCGGGCCGACGCGATGGGGGCGCCGTGATCGCCCTCGAGGGCGTCGCCGCGCGGCGTGCGCCGCTGACGCTGGCGCGGCTCACGCTGTCGTGGGGCGCCGGCGTGCATTCGCTCCTCGGGGCGCCGTCGGACGGCGGGCCGCTGCTGCTCGAGCTCGTCGCGGGGCAGGCTCGCCTCCGCGCCGGCCGCGTGCGCCTGCTCGAGGGCAGCCCGGGCG
>JBEKGQ010001019.1:0-2511 GCA_050012715.1 Polyangiaceae bacterium | reverse complement strand
CGGAGGCCACGCGCTCGTCTCGGGCGAGACGCTCGGTGTCGCGGTCGCGGTGGCCGCGGTCACCGTCGTGGAGGGCACGGCGGCAGCGCTCGTCGGCGGGGCGGCAGACGTGGGTTGCCCTGGCGCCACTGGAGGCGAGACGGCGCCGCCTTCGTTCTTGCCCGGACAGCCCGCGACGAACGCGAGCACGGCGATCACCAGCGAGGGCGCACGCATCGGCATATCGGCGAGCAGCTTACCAGCCCGCGTCACTCCCATCGTTCGCGCGCCTCGCGCCAGTCGGCCGGGATCCCCGGTTCGCCCACCTGAAGGCTCACGATGCCGCCGACGATGGCGCACTTCGTGTCCCGATCGCCGAGGGCCGACACCGTCGCCGTGAGCGCGCCCGCGCACCTGCGGTACACTTCGGTCGCCGATGCCGACATGCTCGCCCTGGCACGCTCGCGCCCAAGCGGCGGTGCTCCCGCGGTCGGCGGTTCTCTCGTCCGTTGCCTGCGGAGCAGGCTAGGCCGATGCGTCTCCGTTCGCTCGAAGGATCGCTGAAGTCGGTGCTCGACGCGTTGGGCGCCGACGAGGACGATCCGTACTGGTGTCGCCGACTGCTGGAAGAAGCGATTCCACCCTCCGAGGCGGCGGCGTTCCGGCCACGGCTCGTGCGCGCGCTCGCAACATGGGCGTCCTACGACCCCGAGTGGTTCGCCCGCGACGGCGCCATCAGTGGCTTCTGGTACGCGCCCCTCCTGGGCAACTGGACCACGGACATGTTCGAGAAGGTCGAGCGGCGCGTCGCCATCCGCGATCCGTCGATGCGGCACCTCGTGCTCGCGAAGATCTGGTGGACCGGATACGCCGGGGCGGCAAGGGCAGTCAGAAATGCAGAGAAGACCGCGCGTCACCTGCTGATGGTCGACAAGCGCCACCAGAGCCCGAACTACGGGAGCAATCTCGTCATGGTGCTCGCCGGTGTCGATCCCGCCCGCGTGATTCGGCTGAAGGGCGCGCTGGTCGCGTCTCCGAAGGCGCGCAAGATTGCGCGCGCGTGGCCGGCGCTTCTGGAGAACGATCTGCGCCTGAAGCGATGGCGGGCATACGATCAGCGGCGCCAGATCTATCGCGCGTTGCAGGGTGCCCGCGTCACCATTGCGCGACACGACCGCCGTGTGTTCGAGCTGGATGGCGTTCGGAAGGCGAAAGGTGTGCTCGAGCCGACGCCCGCGTCATAGAGAAGAGGGCGACCGCCCTGAAGGGCTCCGGCTCGGGCCTTCGCTTCCGCGATGAGCCGGTCGGTCTGGGGCAGTGTCACTCTCCGGAGGAACGTCACGCTCGGGGGGGTGGAGGCGTCGTCGTCGTGGAGGCCGGAGGGGTCCGTCATTGGCTCAGTCTCCGAAGGCATGCCTACAGCGACGCGAGGTACACCTCGGCGTAGGCGTTCGCCGAATCAACCAGCACCGGAGCGGACCAGGTCCAGGCGGCCTCGTTGGTCAGGCGTACATGCTGTAACGCCTCATTCGCGTCGATGTAGACGAGCTCGAGCACGTCGCCCGCGATCCCGCCGGCGATCGCCGGGGCGAAGAACGGAGACGGAGCGATGCCCGGGACGGCGGCGAAGGCACTCCAGCTGGTGCCGTCGAAGAAGCCCACGTCGATCTTCGCCGAGGTCGCGCTCGTGTACGCGAGCGCCACGCGGCCGTCGGCCAGCGCCGTCAGCGAGGGCGGCTCGCCGGTGCGCGCGCTCGTCGCCACCGTGGTCGGCATCCCCCACGCGCCGCCGGAGAAGACGCTCGCGCCCAGGCTCGCGCCGCTCATGTCGTCGACGGTCGTCTCGAAGACGCCGACGATCTGATCGACTCCCACCCGCTTCGCCAGCACGGGAAAGTCGAACTGGTAGTCGGCGGAGGCGCTGATCCCCGGCAGGGCCGCCGGCGTGCTCCAGGTGACGCCCGAGCGAAGCGTCCACTGGTAGCCCTGCATGTTCGCGCTCTGGGCGATGACGACGAGAGGTTCCCCGGCGGCGGTCGCGGCCACCGCGGGGCGCGCGTACGCTCCCGGCAACCCGACGGGCACGTCGTCCGTCCACGACGGCGACGGGATGTCATACGTGTCGAGGAAGACCCCTCCCGGGCTGTTCGCGCTGGGCGACTCGGCCGCGACCACGAAGACGCTCTGGGCCGTCGTCGCGGGAGCGCTGACGCAGTCATCGTTGCCTACGCCGAGCGCGCCCGGCGCGGGCCAGCTCCCGTCCCAGATCACGTCGTACAGCAGTGGAGAGGCCTCGGCGCGGAAGGCGGCAAAGGCGCGACCGTCGGGGGCCGCGGCGAGCCCCCCGCCGCTGGCGTAGGAGTCCTCGGTCGCGACCCTCGTGACGGGGTCCCACGCCGCGCCGTGGAACGCCGACCCGAACGCGCCGCCCGACGCGAGCCCCAGGAGCAGCAGCGTCGACGCGCCCGCCCCGGCATCGCCGTTTCCGCCTGCGTCGTTCTCGGCGTCCGTCTGCGCGACGTCCGTGCTCGC
>JBEKGQ010001018.1:0-2522 GCA_050012715.1 Polyangiaceae bacterium | reverse complement strand
CGACCTTCACGATGTCGTCGGTCACCACCTCGACGCCCTGGACGATCGACTGCTCGCGGAAGCCCTTCATGAGGTCCGGCCCGGTGATCTTCTCGGGGAACCCGGGGTAATTCTCGACGTCGTTCGTGATCATGAGCTGCCCGCCGGGGATGCCCCCCCGCGCGAGCCCTTCGAACATGAGCGGCTTGAGGTTGGCGCGAGCGGCGTAGATGGCGGCGGTGTGCCCGGCGGGGCCGGAGCCGATGATGATGACGTTGCGGACGTCGGAGCTCATGGGGTTTCCATTGGTTAGCACGTCGCGTGCCGGTCAAAACCGGTAGGAGGCCCCCACGTTGATGACGTTGATGGAGCTCGTGATGGTGCCCAGGTTGATGGGCCAGGGCGTCCGGTAGCGCTGCCCGCCGTCGCTGCACGGACCACTCGGGGTCTGCCCGGTAGAGCAGGAAATCCCCGTGAGGGCGGGAAGGCCCTGCGCGTTCGGGTTGTCGTTGTTCAACGTCCCGAAGAACACGTGCCCGTAGCCGGCCATGAGGTCGAGCGCGTGCTGATTCTCGCTCCCGAAGTGGATCCTGTATTGACCACCGGCGGCGATGCCGAAGCGGTCGGCGCCGTCGAAGTCGATGTTCTGGTAGACCGAGTTCGCCGCCTGGGTCTCGAAGAACGCGCCGGCGCGGATGGTGAGCTGATCGGGCAGGATGTTGTAGTCGCCGCCCAGGCGAACCCCGACGACGTCGCGGAAATCGTGGGTGACGTCCGCGTTGACCGGGATGGTCGAGGCCGGGATGCCCGGGTTGGCGGGGATGGTGCCATTTCCGTTCGCGTCGCCGGGGAAGCGGAGCTGGATCGCGTTGAAGGCGCTGTTGTTGGCCCAGGTGAAGTCGGCCTCCACGTCGAACACGTCCTGCGCCATGGGATCGCGACGGTGCTCGTCGTAGGCCACGTCGGATCGGGGCTTGTGGTAGCGGACCCCGAGCTTGGCCTCCATCGGGATGGGGACCTTGATCTTGGCGTTGTTGCCGCTCCCGCAGGTCGCCGGGCCCTGAGGGGGCGGCGTGTGGCACTCGGGCTCCGCGGTGTCTCCGTAGGTGACCTGCGCGAGGTTGCCCTTGTAGACGGCGTTGGTGAAGTAGTTCGCGGCGGTGGTGACGTCGCCCGTCGCGTTGACGTCGGACGTCCACTTGTACCAGCCGGCGACGTCGAGGGTGCTCGTGGGGCTCCAGATGGCGCCCAGGATGAAGCCGGGAAAGAAGAGCTCCTTCGCCTTCAGCTCGTTGCGGATGTCGTTGGTCGAGGCGTTCACCGTTTGCCCCGAGCCGGCGGGCGGCCCGTTGATGGCCGGCGCGGCGTTGACGAAGTCGATGCTCGGCGCGGTCCCGAAGATGAAGCTCGCGCCGAGGCGCAGCCCGTCGACCGCTTCCCAGCCGACGCCGATGGTGGGCGTCAGGATCACCGAGTCCGTCGAGATGAGCATGTAGCGCTGGGGCGACGGGTTGCCGTTGCCGGCGAACTCGGGCCACGAGGCCGAGCCGACCGCGCTCGGCCCGAGGATGGCGATGCCGAGGCCGAGGCGCTCGTTCACCTTGAAGGTGAACGCGAGCTGCGGGTCGGGAAAGAAGCTCGGCGTCTGGCAGACCCGCGGGTAGTTGCCGCTGAACCCGTCGACGGTCGTGTCCCCCGTCGCCTGCACGCGCTTGAAGCACGTGTACTGCTCCGAGATGTTCGCCTGGAGCGTCAGCCGCGTCGGCTGCCCGGCGAGACCCGCCGGGTTGTAGAACGTCGCGAGCGGGTCGCTCGCGCGCGCGACCCAGGCGCCTCCGCGCCCCTCCTGCTCCGAGCCGTTGTCGGGGAACTCCTCGACGCTCGTCGCGTGCGCGACGCGCGGGACGGAGGCCAGGGCGAGAATGCCTGCTGCTGCGGAGACGCGAAGGGCTCGACGCATGGGAGCGAGAGGACCACGAATCCCCGCGCCTCAGCAAGCGGCTAGTCCTTGACCGGCGTCGCCTTCAAGGAGGCGCGCCCCTCCTTCACGTAGACGCTGAACTTCACGCGCTTGCACCCGTGACGCTGGATGAGCGCGTCGCGGTTCTTCTTCAGCGTGTGCGAGAACTTCTCGTACGTCAGCCCGTCGGTCGCCTCGCCGCACTGCTTCTTCGTGCGGATAAAGTCCTCGTAGACCGCGAGCCAGAGCGCCGTGTCGTCGGTGGGCAGCTTGTGCTCGCCCGTCGCCTGCGCCAGGAGCTCGGCGGGGACGGCGCCGACCATCGTCGCGTCGTCGTCCTCGTCGCTCGGCGGCGGGGCGGGCGGAGGAGGCGGAGGGGGCGCCGGAGGCCGCGCCGGCACTGGACCGCTGGCGGCCATGGGCGGGGGAGGCTTCGGTCCCGACGCGGGCGGCGCCGGCGGCGAACCGCCGAGCCCAGGCGGAGGGCCCGGCGGAGCGGGGGCGGGCGGCGGCCCCGGCCGGGATTGCACGGGAGGCGGCGGCTTCTGGGCCGGAGGGGGGGCCGGTGAGGGCCCCGGGTTGG
>JBEKGQ010001017.1:0-2524 GCA_050012715.1 Polyangiaceae bacterium | reverse complement strand
CCCTGAGCGGCGTCCCGCGACGCCACGCGAGCCCCTCGGCTCTCGCGACGCACCGCGAGCTCGTCTCGCGATGCGACCTGCACCTACCGGCGGAATGCCGCCTGAAAGCGCAGGAAACGCGGGTGAGCCGGGGGGCTTTCGCGTGGCACGTTACCGGCACTGGCGGGGGGCATGCTTGCCCGAGCTCGCCGTGTGGCGTCCCTCACCGCCGTCCTCGCGGTGCCGGTCTTGACCCTGGCCTGCGCCGCCGCCCCACAGGGCGGGCACAACGAGGGCGAGGGCCCCCGCGGCGAGATCACCGCGACCACGTCGTCGGCCATCACCAGCGATGACGCCCTGTCGAGGGCCCAGCAGTGGGTCACCGCGAAGCTCCTCTACTGCCAGAGCGCGAACGGCCAGCCCGACGACGACACGTCGTGCTCGCCGGTCTGCATGCGCGAGAGTAACCCCGAGTGGGACCCGTACCGGTCCGACTGCTCCGGCTTCGTCTCCTGGGCGTGGGATCTCCCGGCGCCGGGCCGCGTGACGAGCGAGTTCGCCCCCTTCGAGACCGACATCACGACCGCGATCCAGGCGAGCGATCTCCAGCCCGGCGACGCCTGCAACCTCACGGCGGGCGGGCACATCGTCCTCTTCGTGCAGTGGGTGACGCCCGGCAAGTCGGCGCTCTTCATGGAGGAGCCCGGGTGCAGCGCGAACCCGCCGTACGCGCACGAGTTCCAGAGCGACGTCACCGTCAGCGGCGTGAACATCGACATCGCCTACGAGGGCGAGTCCTTCACCGCCATCCGCTACAGCCAGCTCACGCAGTCGCCCGCCGACGCCGGAACGCCTACGGAGGCTGGGTCGCCCGACACCGGCGCTGCGGGTGACGACGCAGGCAGCGGGAGCAGCAGCACGAGCAGCGGCGGCGGGAGTGGGAGCAGCGGGAGCAGCAGCGGCGGGAGCAGCAGCGGAAGCGGAACGAGCAGCGGTGGCTCGACCAGCAGCAGCAGCGGAAGCTCGAGCGGCTCGAGCGGTTCGAGCAGCGGCGCACCCAGCAGCAGCAGCACGGGCAGCGGGACGGCGCAGCACGACGGCGGTGCTCCTGCGGACAACGCGTCCGGCGCGACGCTCGACACGAACGCTGGCGGCCTCGGCTGCGACGTCAGCGGCGCCCCGGTCCGGAGCGGCGGCGGAGCTGGCGGCGTCCTCTTCGGCCTGCTTGGCCTCGCTCTACGGCGGAGGATCGCCTCTCTCAGGCCGCGGGCGGCTTAGGCTCCTCGTCGCTCTTCTTCTCGGCGTCCTCGGCGCTCGCCGAGGGAGGCGTCGCCGCGCCGTCCTTCTTCGCCCCGTCCTTGCCGAAGACCTCGCGCTCGATCGTCTTTCCGACGTTCTCGATGGCGCGGCCGACCTCGCGGGCGCTCGTCACCACGACCTCCTCGAGGTCCTTCGTCGGGAGCTTCTCGACCGTGGTCTTGGCGGCCCGGAAGAGCAGGCCCAGGCCCTTGCGTACGTCCTCGAGCGCGTTCGGCTTGTCGTCGGTCATCGCAGTCCCAAGCATGCGCACGGCGGCGGCTCCTGTCGAGGTTTCCCGTGTACCCTCGGGGGAGCCCGCCGGGCCCGCCATGGAACGCCGATCCCGCCGCATCACGAACCGCGCCTCGGGCGTCGCCGCCGTTCTCAGCTTCTTCACCCAGCCCATCCCGGGGGCGGATGAGGTCCTCGTCATCGGCATCCACTACTACCTCGTCGTTCGCCTCGCCCGGGCGCGCGGGGTCTCGGTCCTGAAGCTGCCCTGGCGGTCGCTCCAGCGAATCGTCTGGTACGGCGCGGGGGCGCGCCTCGTGGCGAACTTCTCGCTGGGGCTCGTGCCGGTGGTCGGGATGTTCTCCAACGCGATCACCGCGATCGCCCTCACCGAGTTCCTCGCGCGCTGGCTCGACGAGTACATCCTTCACCCGGAGGCGCCGCCCCCGGACGTGACGATGGCGGGGCTCCGCGAGATCTTCGCGAGCGCGCTGAAGAAGAAGAGCAAAGGGGAGGAAGCGTCATGAGCCAGGACGAAGCGGCCGACCGGCCGATGACCGAGAGCGCACGGGACGAGCGCAGCGACGAGGAGCAGCTGGCGCGGCTGCGCGACGCGGCGAAGCAGCTCGGGGTCGACTCGCTGCGGGACGGGAGCTGGTTCCGCAAGATCGTCGCCGCGCACGTGAAGAAGCACGCCGCCGAGGTGCACGCCGACCACTGGGACCGGGTCTATCCGGGGCTCGACGTCGAGGAGCGCGCGCGGCGGCAGATCAAGCGGGTCGCGGCGAAGACGGTGACGACGGCGGTCGCCGCCGCGACGCTGTCGAGCGCGGGGGAGCTCGCGTCGCTCTTCAGCGAGGGCCTCGCCGCACCGGTCGGCATCCCGGCCACGATCATCGCGATGACGGTCGAAGGCGCCTACACGTCGCTCCTGCAGATCGACCTCGCGTGCGACCTCGCGTCGATCTACGGCGTCCCCTTCAACCCGGACGACGTCGGCGAGGTGGCGACGCTG
>JBEKGQ010001016.1:0-2526 GCA_050012715.1 Polyangiaceae bacterium | reverse complement strand
CTCCTGCAGGGTCTGGCGGTCCCCACCGGCGCTCCTCCGGACGACGGGAGCGCCCCCGTCCTGGGGGCGGCGCTCTTCTCCGCCCTGAACGCGCTGAGCCTCGGGATCGCAGGTACGGCGTTCTGCGTCGCCGTGCACGTGCGGGCGCGACGAATCGTCCGCGAGCGCCATCAGGCGACCGAGCGCCTCGTCGCCCGCCTGTTGACGCTGGCATGAATTTCCTGAGCTTTTCCCGGCGCTCACCGTCGTGTAGGCTTTGGCTCGTCCCTGGTCGCACGGTCAGGGAACTTCGGCTCGCGCGGCACGTCTAACGCACGAAGGACCAGGCTTCGGAGAAAGGCGCTTTTGGCATGTCGCAGATGAATCAGCCCGGGGCCGCGCAGCACGGGTCGACCCGCCCTGGACAGATGACCGCCGTGATGCGGGCGATGCAGCAGGCCAGCGGCCCCAAGGTGCTGCGCATCGGCCTCGTCGCCTCCGGGCGCATCCTCGAGGAGCGCATCGTCAAGCAGCGCACGAGCGTGACCGTCGGTCCGAGCGAGAAGTCGATGTTCGTCGTGCAGGCGAACGTCCCCTCGCAGTTCAAGCTCTTCGAGCTCATCGGGCCGGACTACTACCTGAATTTCCTCGACGGGATGACGGGGCGCGTCGCCCTCGCGAGCGGCATCACCGACCTCGTCTCGCTCAAGGGGCAGGCGAAGCGCGTCGGCCCGGCCTACCAGGTGCGGCTGACGGACGAGGCGCGCGGCAAGGTGGTCGTCGGCGAGACGACGTTCCTCTTCCAGTTCGTCGCGCCGCCGCCGGTCCAGCCCCGCCCGCAGCTTCCGCTCTCGGTCAAGGGCGGGGTGACCAGTCAGATCGACTGGAGCCTCACCATCATCGCGGCGTTCAGCTTCCTCCTCCACTTCGGCCTCGTCGGCGCGATGTACAGCGACTGGATGGATCCGGTCGTGAACGATGATCTGACGGCGGGTCTGCTCGACATGGTGCAGAAGACCGTGCCGCCGCCGACGGAGGTCGCGGAGGAGACGTCGTCGACGTCGACCTCGACCGCGACGGCCCCGACGCCCACCGCGGCCCCCAAGGCGGCTCCGGCGAAGCCGGCCGGGCAGCAGGCACCCGACGCCAAGGTCGTCGCGGGCCTCCTGCAGGAAGCGGATCAGGCGCGCATCGCCATCCTGGCCTCGCTCAACGGAGGTCCGAACATCAGCGGCGCGATGAAGGACGACAACGGCGCTCCGATCGACCTGAACAGCCTGGCGAATCGCCAGGGTGGCATCAGCAACACCACGGGCGGGCTGAACCTGCCCGGTGGGGCCGGGGGGCCGATCAAGCCCGGCCAGGGGCCGGGCGGGCTGCAGAACATCCACGGCAACGACACGGGCGGGGCCTCGACGACGGCCGGTACGGCGGCGAAGGTCGTTCCGGTAGGCGATGTGCAGTACGGCGGCTCCTCGATGAGCGTCCCGGTCTCGAACGCCGAGGCGGTCATTCGTAGCCAGATCCACCCGGGCGCCAAGCGCTGCTACCAGAAGGGCCTCGAGAACGACCCCAGCCAGTCGGGCCGCATCGTCATCCTCATCAAGGTCTCCCCCAGCGGCGAGGTCGACTCCGCCAGCGTCGCGAGCAATAGTGGCCTGTCGGGCGGCGTGGCCGGCTGCATCGCCTCGGTGGCCCGTCGCGCCAAGTTCGACGCTCCGGGCTCCAACGGGTCGACGATCAGCGTGCCGTTCAACTTCGTGAAGCAGGGCGGCTGATCCCGGACCGACAGCGCTGAATGGCGGCGGAGGGGGGTGCATCGGAGAAGAGGTGCCCCCCCGCGCTTCCCGGAATGGTCCAGGCCGGTGTGGGTCGTCGTGTGTCGAACGGGGAGTCGCGTTGACACCCTCACCTCGGCCCACTAGAGTTTCTGCGTGTCCGGAGGCCTGCCTGTGACTCCTAGAGCGACCCTCAGGTGGTTCGGCATCACCGCGTTCGTCCTTGCGGTCGCCGGCTCGGCGACGGCGCAGACGAATGGTAGCGGTACGGGGACGGCTCCTCTGCCTCCTCCCGACGGCCAGGTGGTGTTCGTCAACAACGCGAACCTCAGCCCGCAGCAGATGATCGCGGCCGCCAACGCGGCCCTCAGCCAGATGCAGGGCGCGTCGGGGACGGTCGGGCGCCAGCTTCAGCAGGCCCGCCAGTCGCGCGACGTCGTGAAGACGCTGTGCCTGAACGACAAGCTGTCGCAGATCGACGTGACCACGCGGTCGGCGCAGGATCGCTTCTCTCAGCTGCAAGCGGCCATCACCCGCGGGGACATCGAGGGTGCCCACCACCACTTCAGCATCCTGACCGCCCACCAGCAGCACTCGCAGCAGATCAGCTCCGAGGCCAACCAGTGCGTGGGTGAAGAGCTCGCGTTCGTGGGGCAGACGACGGTCGACACCCAGGTCTACGACGGCATCGTCGACGCCTACGAGGATCCGGCCACCGGCGTCATCGTTCTCGTCCCGGTGCCTCCCTCGGCGGTTTCTCCGACGAAGT
>JBEKGQ010001015.1:0-3019 GCA_050012715.1 Polyangiaceae bacterium | reverse complement strand
CCAGTCGATCGGAGATCTCCTGCCAGTCGATCGGAGATCTCGTCCCAGTCGATCGGAGATCTCGTCGAGTCGATCGGAGATCTCCTGCCAGTCGATCGGAGATCTCCTGCCAGTCGATCGGAGATCGAGTCCCGCGTCGAGTGGTCGTCACTAGCACGGAGGGGCCGTGACGCATCGCGTCGTCGACTGCCACGAGACCTCCGATCGGGGGGAAAGCGGTCCGTCAGTTCGGCGTCGCCGGCGCCACTTCCTTCTTGTCGTCCGGGTTCTTCGGCGCGAGCTTCTCCTCGAGCGCGGCGTCGAGCACCTGGTCCATCTTCGACACGAAGACGAAGTCGAGGTCGTTTTTCACCTCCGCCGGCACCTCGTCGAGGTCGGGCTTGTTCCGCTCCGGAACGATGACCCGCTTGATCCCCGCGCGGTGAGCGGCGAGCACCTTCTCCTTCAGTCCGCCGATGGGGAGCACCCGCCCGCGGAGGGTGATCTCGCCGGTCGCACGCGGATGCCGGTGAGCATCGAGATGAGCGCGGTGAACATCGTGACGCCCGCGCTCGGCCCGTCCTTCGGCATCGCGCCGGCGGGGATGTGGATGTGGATGTCGCTCTTCTCGAGGAAGTCCTTGCTGATGCCGTACTTCTCGGCGTTGGTGCGGACGTAGCTGAGGGCGGCCTGCGCCGACTCCTTCATCACGTCGCCGAGCTGCCCGGTGAGCTGCAGCTTGCCCGAGCCGTACATGCGGGTCGCCTCGATGAAGAGGATCTCCCCGCCGACGCTCGTCCACGCGAGCCCGGTGGCGACTCCCGCCTCCTCGGTGCGCTCCGCAACTTCGCTCGTGTACTTCTGCGGGCCGAGGAACTCGCGGACCGCGTCCTCGTCGTCGACCTTGCGCGGCGTCGTGTCGCCCTCGGCGATCTTCACCGCCACGCCGCGGATGATGCTCGCGACCTGGCGCTCGAGGGTGCGGACGCCGGCCTCGCGCGTGTAGAAGTCGATGACGAGGTCGACCGCTTTGTCGGTGATGTCGAGCTGCGCCGGCGTGATGCCGTGCTCCTCGAGCTGCTTGGGGATGAGGTGTCGCCGGGCAATGGCGAGCTTTTCGCGCCGCGTGTAGCCGGGGATCTCGAGGATCTCCATGCGGTCACGGAGCGGGGCCGGGATGGGATCGGCCACGTTCGCGGTGGCGACGAACATGACGTTCGAGAGGTCGTACGGGATCTCGAGGTAGTGATCGGCGAACGTGTTGTTCTGCTCCGGGTCGAGCACCTCGAGCAGCGCCGCCGCCGGGTCGCCGCGGAAGTCGTGCCCGATCTTGTCGACCTCGTCCATCATGAAGACGGGGTTGATGGTGCCGCTCTTCTTCATCCCCTGGATGATCTGCCCGGGGAGCGCCCCCACGTAGGTGCGGCGGTGACCGCGGATGGCGGCCTCGTCGTGCACGCCGCCGAGCGAGATGCGGACGAACTTGCGCCCGAGGGCGCGGGCGATGCTCTTGCCGAGCGACGTCTTGCCGACGCCGGGCGGCCCGATGAGGCAGAGGATGGGGCCCTTCTTGTCCTTCTTCAGCTTGCGGACGGCGAGGTACTCGAGGATGCGCTTCTTCACCTTCTCGAGGCCGTAGTGGTCCTCGTCGAGCACCTTGCGGACGCTCCCGATGTCCATGTTGTCGGGCGTCTGCACGTGCCACGGCAGATCGAGGATCCAGTCGAGGTAGGTGCGGACGACGGTGTACTCGGCGCTCCCCACCTGCATGTTGCGGAGGCGCTTCAGCTGCTTCTTCGCCACCTGCTCGGCCTCGGTCGGGAGGCTCGCCTTCGCGATGCGCTCCTCGAGACCATCGAGGTCGCCCTGGTCGCCCTCGTCCTCCCCGAGCTCCTCCTTGATCGCCTTGAGCTGCTGGCGGAGGACGTACTCGCGCTGGTTTTTCCCCATCTCCTCCTTGATCTGGGAGTTGATGCGCTCGCGCATCTTGAGGATCTCGAGCTGCCGCGTGAGGAGCTTCAGCACCTTGCGGATGCGGTCCTTCACGTCGACCGTCTCGAGGAGCTGCGCCTTCTCGTCGACCGGTGCGTCGAGGTTCGCGGCCACGAGGTCGGCCAGCGCGCCCGGGGCCTGGATCGAGTCGATGAGCGAGCCCGCCTCGCGCGGGAGCTCGGGCATCAGCTGGATGACCTGCTTGGCGATGTCCCGGAGGCTCATGCTGAGCGCCTCGGCCTCGTCGTCGCCCGAGTTCTGCTCGTCGAGCCGGCCAATCTTGGCCTTGAGGTAGGGGCCCGTCTGCGTCATCTCGTCGAGGCGGATGCGCGTGAGACCCTGCAGGATGAGCGAGTAGTTGCCGGAGCTGTGCTTGAGCGCCTTGAGCACGCGCGCGGCGCACCCGACCTGATGAAGGTCGTCCTTTCCCGGATCGTCGGTCGACGGATCGCGCTGGGCGAAGATGGCGATGACCGGGGCGGTCAGGTTGTCGACGTCCTCGACGAGGGCGACGGACTTCTCGCGCCCCACGTCGAACGGCGCCACGGCGCCGGGGAAGAGCACGGCGTTCCGGATCGGCAGGACCGGGAGCTCGTCGCCGAACTGAATGGCCTCGTCCTCGGGACGTGCGGCGGCGGGGGGAGGAGGCTGCTTCTTTTCCGACATGGTCTAGCTCCGCTACTGACGATCGTGGCCGACAGAAACCGTACGCGACTCAAACCGATAGCACGCCGGCGCCGGGGAGTTTCCGCCTGATTCGCGCATCCTAAGCATGCCCCCGGGGGAGCGCTACTGCGGCGTCGGCAAGAGCCGGGCCGGCAGCGTCCACGAGCACCGGGCGGGACGGGTCGAGCGTGTGGACGGCGAGGCCGGTGGGGACCTTCGGGAAGAAGAAGGTGCTCTTCTGGGGCATGACCTCGCCGGCCTCGGCGACGTCGCGGACGTCGACCACCGGCGTCGCGTTCATGAGAAAGAGCACGTCCCCCTTGCCCGCGCGGAGCTCGCCGAGGGCACCGGGCGCGTCCTGGGGGTACCAGAGGTTCGTCTT
>JBEKGQ010001014.1:0-2529 GCA_050012715.1 Polyangiaceae bacterium | reverse complement strand
GGGGCTCATGCTCTCCGGCGTCGTCGTTCCCATGTACTGAGAGGGCAGAAACCACAGGCCCGTGACGTTGCCGCAAATGAGCTGCGCCCCCGCCGCGCCCCCGCCTCCGCAGAGGTTGTTCGTCGTGGGGCAGGCGGCGCTGGGGCAGGTCCACTGCATGGCGTCGCGCTGCAGCCGCTCCTGCCACTGACGGGCGATGTTGTTCGCCATGTCCGTCTTGCGGGCGTCGAGATCGCCCGTCACGCTCGCCTTCTGCATGCTCATGACGGCGGCGGCGCCGATGACCATGACCGTCATCGCCATGAGCACCTCGACCGCGGTGTAGCCGCGCGCGCGATCGCGAGCGGGGCGCGAAGCGCGCGAGCGGAGCGGGAGGAGGAGAGAGCGGCGCATCGGATGGGCACTCACGTGTGCGAGAAGAGGCGCGCCATTCCGTTCGGCGGGATGAGGACGCTGCGGAAGGTCCCTCCGTTGGCGCGCGTGACGCGCGCCTCGATCGCGCTCGTCGTCGGCAGGACGCCGTCGAACACGGGCTGCGCGAGCGTCCCCACGTTGATGTACGTGTGCCCGAGCGGCGTGTAGCAGATGTACCCGCCGGCGATCGGCGTCTGTGCGCTGTTCGAGGGGCTCGTGTACTCGTAGAGCTGCGTCTCGATGTCGCCCACCACCTCCGCGGCCCCGGCGCTCGTGGCGTTCAGGTTCACGCCGTCGACGAGGACGACGGCGGGGTTCGTGGTCTGCGCCGCGAGCGTGGGCAACGGTTGCCAGGCCGTGGGCGACTTGCACGTAGCGACGGGGGTGCGCGCCTGGCCGCCGTTGATGTTCGGCGTCACCGCCTCGAACATGATGAACGTGCCGCGGTCGGTCGCGCCGTTGGCGGTCATCGAGATGAGCACCGCCCCACCGCGCGCGACCGAGCGCGTGCGCGCCGAGCGGAAGAGCATCATGATGCTGCCGGCGTCGTTGTAGGCGTGCCGGTCCCAACCCATGATCGACATGGCCGGGATGGCGAGGACGGCCACGATCCCGACGATGATGATGACGACCATGAGCTCCACGAGCGAGAAACCCGCGGACGTCCGGCCCCGACGCCCTCGCCCCGCACGCAGCCCGGCCGACATGGAGACCACCACCAGGGGCGTTCGAGCAAGCCTCGTGCCCCCCGCCTGGCGCCAGATTTCGCGCCGCAAAACGCATACTTGGCCGCGACGGCAGGCGGAAGGCGCAGCAACGATTTCAACGCCTTGCAAAACGTGCGGACCCCCGCCGTGCCGTGGTACACGGCCTGGCGTGCGTCTCCACCCGCTCCTTTTCGCCTGCTCGACGACGTTCGCGGTCTGCTTCGCCGCCTGCAAGGACGACGCGAAGAACAATTCCCCGCCGCCGCCGCCGCCTTCGGCCGCCGCGTCCGCCCACGCCGACGTCTGCGCCGGCGGAGGAGGCCTGGACTCGGACGCCATCAGCGCGCCGTTCGTCCCGCGCGCGACGGGCGGCTACTGCCTCGATCCACAGAGCGAGGCGAAGACCTACGGCGACCAGGGCAAGCTCACCATGGACGAGGTCTGCACGACGAACTTCGACGGCGACTGCGAGGTGTACAAGCGGTTCGGCCTCGACCGGGTCGTCGTTCTTCGTTACGTCGACGGCACGGGAGCCCCCAACAGCGTCGAGGTGAACCTCTCGCGCTTCAAGACCGCCGACGGCGCGTATGCGATGTTCACCCACCGCATCGTCGCCGATGGCGATCCCGCGCGCGCGACGGTGAAGCCGATGACGGCGGGTGCAGCCGCGGCCAAGAGCAGCAGCAACGCCTACGTGTGGCGAGGGCTCTATCTCGCTGAGCTAACGTTCGTCACCGAGAACACCAAGATGACGCCCGCCGAGATGGCGTCCGCAAACGATCAGGCGACGGGGGCCATCGCGCAAGACATCGGCTCGAAGCTCCCCGGCGCGATGGATCTGCTACCGGCGGCGGCAGCCCTGCCCCTCCCCGCGCGCATTCCGCTCGGAATCGCCTACCACCCCAAGGACGCACTCGGCATCGTCGGGATCGGTCCCGTCGCCGTCGGGTACTACAAGAGCTCCGACAAGCGCTGGCGCGACGTCATCCTCGTCCGCGACACCGTGGACGCCGCCAAGGAGGCGTTCCGCGCGTTCAAGCTGAAGCCGGGGGCGATGCCCGTGAAGGGCCTGGGCGACGAAGCGGTGCAGGTCATCATCCAGGAGGCGCCCGATCGCGCGAAGGCCGAGTACATCGTCGCCCGCCACGGGACGACGGTGGCGGCCGTGGGCGACGAGGAGCTCGTGCTCGACCCGGCGACCCCGAGCGACAAACTCGCGCCGCTCAAGCTGACGAAGGACGAGAAGGTCCAGACGCTCAGCGCGTTCATCCGCTAGGCAGTCGTGAGCGAGGCCTAGGTTGGCGCGGGGTAGAGCGCCTTCCGCTCGAAGCAGTCGTCGGGTAGACCGCGATGCTTGCGCGAGAGGCGGGTCGCCTTGATGAACCGTGTCGTCACCGGGTCGTGGTAG
>JBEKGQ010001013.1:0-2529 GCA_050012715.1 Polyangiaceae bacterium | reverse complement strand
CGATCCTCGTGAAGTAAGCGTTGGCGTTAGCGTTGCGCGGTCAGGTCACCGTACATCTCGGGGCGGCGGTCGCGGAAGAACTGCCACGTGCGCCGCACCTCCTCGATGACGTCGAGGTCGCACGTCGCGGTCACGAGCTCGTCCTTGTCCTCGCTGCCGGTGGCGAGGAAGCGGCCCCTCGGGTCGACGATGTAGCTCGAGCCGTAGAACTTCCCGATATTCCAGGGCGGCTCGGTGCCGACGCGGTTGCTCGCCGCGACGTAGTAGCCGTTGGCCACCGCGTGCGCCGGCTGCTCGAGCTTCCACAGGTACTGCGAGAGGCCCGCCACCGTCGCCGACGGGTTGAACACGACCTCCGCGCCGTTGAGGCCGAGCGCGCGCGCCCCCTCCGGGAAGTGCCGGTCGTAACAGATGTAGACGCCGACCTTGCCGTAGCGCGTCTGGAAGACCGGGTACCCGAGGTTGCCCGGCTTGAAGAAGAACTTCTCCCAGAAGCCGTTCGTGTGCGGGATGTGCGTCTTCCGGTACTTGCCGAGGTACGTCCCGTCCGCGTCGATCACCGCCGCGGTGTTGTAGTAGACGCCCGCCTGCTCGCGCTCGTAGACCGGCACCACCATGACCATCTGGTGCTTCTTCGCGAGCCCCTGCATCCGCTCCGTCGTGGGGCCCGGCACCGGCTCCGCCGCGTCGTACCACTTCGCGTCCTGGCTCGGGCAGAAGTAGGGACCGTTGAAGATCTCCTGCAGGCCGAGCATCTGCACGCCGCGCTTGCCCGCCTCCTCGATGAGCGGGAGGTGCTTCTCCAGCGCCACGTGCTGGATCTTGTCGACCGACCAGCTCTCCTCGAACGGGGTCGACGCCTGGATGAGCCCTACATGAACCGTCCGTGCCATCACCACCACCTCACGATGCTCGTCTTGTTCTGCGTGTAGAACTGCACCTGCTCGCGCCCGTGGGCCTTGAGGTCCCCGAGGAACGAGCCCTTCGCGCCGCCGAAGCCGAACATCGCCATCGGCGCCGCGACGCCGATGTTGACGCCGACCATCGACGCGTCGACCTCCTTGCACCACTTGCGGGCGCTCGCGCCGCTCGACGTGTAGATGCTCGACGCGTTCGCCAGCGGGTGGGCCTTCACGATGCGCATCGCCTCGTCGATGTCCTTCGCGTGCATGACGCAGAGGACGGGGCCGAAGATCTCCTCCTTGCCGATGGTCATCTCCGGCGTCACCCCCGTGAAGAGCGTCGGCCCCACCCAGTGGCCCTTCGGGTAGCCGTCCACCGTGATGTGACGGCCGTCGACGAGGAGCTTCGCCCCCTCCTTGTGCCCCCGGTCGATGTACCCGATGACCCGCTCGCGGTGGCGCGCGCTGATGACCGGCCCCATCGTGACGCCCGCCTCGAGGCCGTTGCCGACCTTCACCTTGGCCAGCGCCTCCGGCAGCCGCTTCTCGAGCTCCGCGTACGCCTTGCCGACGCCGATGACGACGCTGAGCGCCAGGCACCGCTGCCCGGCGCAGCCCATCGAGCTGTCGACGATGTTCGCGATGCTCCGCTCCCAGTCGCAGTCGTCCATCACCGCGCCGAAGTTCTTCGCCCCGCCGAGCGCCTGCACGCGCTTGCCGTTCACGCCGCAGCGCGCGTAGACGTGCTCCGCGACCGGCGAGGAGCCCACGAACGACACGCCCGCCACGTCCGGGTTCTCGAGCATCCCGTTCACGACGTCGCGCGCGCCGTTGACCATGTTCACGACGCCCGGCGGGAGCCCCAGCTCGTGCATCAGCTCGAAGAGGCGGTGCTGCGAGAAGGGCACCTGCTCGCTCGGCTTGACGACGACGGTGTTGCCGCTCGCGATCGCGTACGGGAGAAACCAGAACGGGACCATCGACGGGAAGTTGTAGGGCGCGATGATCGAGAAGACGCCCATCGGCTGGCGCACCGAGCTGCAGTCGATGCCGTTCGCAATCTGCTCGAGGGCCCCGCCCGCCGCGAGCATCGCCGCCGGCGTCCCGCATGCGGTCTCGACGTTGTCGATGCCGCGGCGCACGTCGCCCTTGCTCTCCTCGATCGTCTTGCCGTGCTCCTGGGTGCAGATCGAGAGAAGCTCCTCGTAGTGCTTCTCCATCAGGTTGCGCAGGTCGAAGAGGTAGCGGGTGCGCGTCTGCGCCGGCAGCTGGCTCCAGCCGGGGAAGGCGGCCCGGGCGGCCTTCACCGCGTCGTCGACGTCGCTCGCCGCGCCCATGGGGACGCTCCCGAGGAGGTCGCCCGTCGCCGGGTTGGTGATGGCGACGTGCTCGGGATTCGCGGAGGCCTTCCACTGCCCGCCGATGTAGTTCTGCACGCGCTCGACGAAGTGCTTCTTCAAGTCAGCCTCCTTACGGAGCCTGACTCAGACAATCCGCTCGCAGGCTCGCGGGGTATGTTCATAGCCATATCCTGCCGCGGAAATGACCCGCCGGAGGCCCTGGGGTCAACCTGGGGACGGGGCGGATGTGTGCGATGTTGCTGTCTCAGCTGCAGGGTTCCAGCAAA
>JBEKGQ010001012.1:0-2530 GCA_050012715.1 Polyangiaceae bacterium | reverse complement strand
AGGCGAGCGAGTGTCTCAACGGCTTCGCCTGCAGCGGGCACACCGGGACCTGCAAGATCGGAGGCGCCGCCTGCGAGACCAACGCGACGTGCACCGGGACCGGCAATAGCTGCGTCGGCGCCAGCAAGGGTCAGTGCAACTGCGGCGAGACCACCGATTGCCCCTCCGGAGCCGGGTCCTGCACCGGGAGGACGGCCGGCACGTGCGGGATGGCGACGTGCTCGGCCAACAGCGGCTGCTCGACCGGCAGCAAGACGTGCTCGGGGGAGGTCCTCGGCAACTGCACGTGCAACTCGTCGTCCGACTGCAGCAACGGCGCGGTCTGCGAGCCGACGTATGACCCCGCCTTCACCTTCAACACGCCCCTGACCGCCGCCGCGGCCAACCAGTGCGGCCGGGCGGTGTTCACCGATTTTCACGTCTCCACGGCGGCGAAGGACACCGCGGGAGCGGCGTGTACGACGAGCGCCACGTGCGGCTACGGATCGGTCTGCGGCGGCGTCAACGGCGTCGTCGGCACGTGCACCCCGCAGACCTGCGACCCGGACGTGAACACCGGGACCTCGTGCGGGGACTCGAGCTTCACGTGCACGGGCGGGACGGCCGGCAACTGCGGCTGCTTCCAGACGAGCGACTGCACCACGATGGGCGCGGGTACGTGCAACGGGGGCGCGCTCGGCACTTGCTCGAACGCGACGTGCACGGTGAACACCCAGTGCGCGTCGGGTACCTGCGAGAATCCGACGAAGGGCACGTGCGGCTGCTACGAGAACGCGGACTGTACGGCGATGGGCGCCGGCTCGACCTGCACGGGCTACACGTTCGGCCATTGCTCGACATCGACCTGCTATCAGGCGAGCGAGTGCCTCAACGGTCTCGCCTGCAGTGGACACACGGGCGCTTGCAAGATCGGCGGCGCCGTCTGCGAGACCAACGCGACTTGCACGGGGAACGGTAACAGCTGCGTCGGCGCATCGAAGGGGACGTGCGGCTGTGGCGAGACGACCGATTGTCCATCCGGGGCGGGGTCCTGCACGGCGAGGACGGCGGGCACGTGTGGCGTCGCCACGTGCCTCGCCGCCAGCGGGTGTACGACGGGGCCGAAGACGTGCAGCGGGGTGGTCGACGGCAACTGCGCGTGCGAGTCGAACAGCCAGTGCACGGGCGGGGGGACCTGCAGCGGCGAGTCCACAGGCAGCTGTAGCTCGTCGACGTGCTACGCGAACAGCGACTGCAGCGCCGGGACCAAGTCCTGCGGTGGCACGACCGCCAGCGGTACGTGCAACGCCCAGCCGTGCACCACGAGCGCGCAGTGCGACGGCACCGAGCAGTGCATCGGCGGGACATGCAACGGGTGCTACCAGAGCGGAGACTGCCCCGGCTCGACGAGCTTCTGCGTCGGCGGGGCCTACTCGGGGATCTGCGGCGGCACGAGCAACTTCCCCTACGAGTGCGCGCAGGCCCTGCTCGACCCACAGGAGGCCGCGCTCGAGTTCCTCTTCTTCGATCTGTCGGCCTGCATCACGCCCGACAACAACCCGCCCCCGGGTCCTCCGATGCCGGTCATCACGTACCAGCCGGTCACCTTCACGGAGGACTTCGTGTCGACGTGCCCGATGGGCACCGTCGTGAAGTGGCGCGAGCTCGACTGGCAGGCGACGGTCCCCAACAGCGCGACCATCGTCTTCGCGGCGCAGACCGCCAACCCCGCGGCCGATGGAGGGATCCCGAGCTACACGCTCGTGCAATCGGTCACGCTCGCGACCGCCACCACGACGACCCCGAACCTGCCCACCGGCTGGAACGCCGCGCTCATCGATACCTCGGGGATCTCCGGCACGGGCGGCACCGGCGCCTTCAACTTGGCGACGCCGCCGGTCACCTCGCTGCCCGACCTCCGGATCACCTTCACGCTGAACCCCACGACCGACATGTCGCAAGCGCCTACGCTCATCCAGTGGGAAGTGAAGTCGGATTGCATCGCCTCGGAGTAGGGTCATGACGCGACCCCCGTTCGCCACGCTCGTCGCGCCGCTGGTCGCCCCGCTGGTCCTGGCCGGCGCATGCAGCTCCACCTCGCAGGCCCCGCCGGATCTGGGCGGGGCCGACGGATCCACGGCCGTCGACTCGGGTGGCACGCCACAGGACGGCACGGTCGGCGGCGACGGCGCAGGCCACGCGGACGGTGGGGAGGCCGGCGAAGGCAGCGTCGACGGCGGCGAGGTGGGTCTGCCCGCGGAGGCCGAGGCGGGGGAGATCTTCGCGCCGGAGTGCATGGAGACGTCCACGTGGTCGAACACGGCACGGGTGACGTCGATCGCCCCCGCGGGCTTCGACCATTTCGGCTCCATCTCCGCGAACGAGCTCTCGGTCGCGTGGACGACGGCGGCGGGCGACGTCTACGTCGCGGATCGAACGTCGGCGACGGGAAGCTTCGGGACGCCGGAGCTCCTCACCGCCTCCGACGGCGGGTCGCCGGGGCTCGCCAACGACCGCGTCGCGCTCGATCCCACCGCCACCCAGCTCATCG
>JBEKGQ010001011.1:0-2531 GCA_050012715.1 Polyangiaceae bacterium | reverse complement strand
GTGGGCGTCCGAGGCGCGCTGGTAGTCCCTGGTTCTACGCCTACTTCGCGAAGACTTCCACCTTCAGCGTCGCCGACACGTCGCTCACGAGCTTCACCGGGATGGTGTACGCGCCGACCTGCTTGATCGCCTCGGGCATGTGCATCTTCTTCCGGTCGATCGTGATGACCCCACCGGTCTGCGTCTTCACCGCGTTCTCGATGTCCTTCGACGTCACCGAGCCGAAGAGACGACCGTCGTCGCCCGCCTTCAGCGTCAGCTTGATCGACAGCGAGTCGATCTGCGCCGCGAGCGTCTGCGCCTCCTTCTTGGCCTTCTCGGCCTTGGCGGTGGCGACCGTCTTCTCGTGCTCGATGTGGCGGACGGCGGCGCTCGTCGCCGTCACCGCGAGCTGGCGCGGCAGGAGGTAGTTCCGCGCGAATCCGGGGCGGACCCGCACGAGCTCACCGCTCTTGCCGAGCTTGTTCACGTCCTGCTGGAGGATGACCTGGATGTTGGCCGGCATGATGGGCTCCTCGTCTCGCCGTCAGTGCGTCACGGTGAAGGGAAGGAGCGCGATGTTGCGCGCCCGCTTGACCGCGAGCTGCACCTTGCGCTGATGCCGCGCGCAGTTCCCGCTGATGCGCCGGGGGACGATCTTGCCCCGCTCGGTGATGAAGTACTTCAGCGCCTGGGCGTCCTTGTAGTCGATGACCAGCGTCTTGTCCGTGCAGTACTTGCAAACGCGCTTCTTGCCGCGGCGGCGGCCGATCTCGGCGTTTAGGTCCGGACCTCGGTTGATGTCCTTGTCGTCGTCCATCATCGCCATGGCTCAGCTCTCCTCTCCGGCGTCGCCCTTGGGCTTGTCGCTGGCCGCCTCGAGCGGGTCACCGCGATCGGCGCCGCGCTCGGCCGTCTCGTCGTCGGCGTACTCCTCGTCCATCGGCCCGCGGTGGCGGCGCTCGTCCGGACCCGGATCGATGAGGCCGAGCTGCTTCTCGCGCGACTCCTCCGGCTCGGGCTCGGTCGGCAGCTCGAGCTTGCCGAGCTTGACCTCTTCCGGGTCGATCTGGAGCGACGCGAGGTCGACCTCGACGCCGGTCTGCACGGTCATGAACTTCATGACCGTCTCCTGCAGCTTGAGGCCGCGCTCGACCTCGGCCACGAGGCCGCCGCCGCCCACGTACTTCACGTAGACGTAGACGCCCTTGCGCTGCTTGCCGACCGGGTAGGCCAGCTTGCGGCGGCCCCAGGCCTCGACCTTGACGAGCTTGCCGTGCTCGCGCTCGACCGCCTCGGCGACACGCGCCTGGACCTTCTCGGCGCTGTCCCCGTCGACATCGGAGCGGAGGACGTAGATGGTTTCGTATTCTCGGGTGCGGACGAGCGGCGCGGGCCGCGCGGCCGATGCCGGCGTGGGAACGTTCACTTGTCGAATCCTCCAGGGCTCGTCCGGTGGGACGCGGGCCCGTGGGACGTGCTGCCCACGAGCAAGGGGAGCGCGTTACTAGCACAACCCGGAGCGCTGGCTACTTCTTCGTTTCGGGCCCCCCCGCGGGGGCGACCGGAGGGGTGGTGTGGACGGCCTTCATCGCCGCCGCCAGCCCGTCCCTCGCGATGCGCCGGACCGCGTCGGCCGCCCGCCCCACGACGTCGCCGAGCCCCGCCCTCTCCACCGGGTCGAACCGCCCGAGCACCCAGTCCGCCGTCGACCCCGCGAAGCCCGCCAGCGGCCTCCCGATGCCCACGCGGACGCGCGCGAACTCCGGCGTCCCCAGGCGCTGGATGATGCTCCGGAGGCCGTTATGCCCCGCGTGCCCGCCGCCGAGCTTGAGGCGCACCTCCTTCCACGGGAGGTCCAGCTCGTCGTGCACGACCACGATGTCCGCCGGCGTCGCCTTCAGGAACGCCGCGGCCGGCTGCACGCTGTCGCCCGACAGGTTCATGTACGTCTGCGGCGCGAGGAGGACGACGGGCTGCCCCGCGAGCTCCCCCCGCGTCGTCAGACCACCGTGCTTCTCGCGGTACTCGGGCCAGCCCTCCGCGCTCCGCAGCGCGTCGAGCACCATGAACCCGACGTTGTGACGCTGCCCCTCGTGCTCGCGTCCCGGGTTGCCCAGGCCGACGACGAGGAGCACGGGCTACTTCTTCTTCTTTTCGTCCTTGGCCGGGGCCGCCTCGGCCGCCGGAGCCGCGCCACCCGCGGCCGGAGCCGCTGCGCCCGCCGCCGCCGCGCCCGCCGCCGGAGCCGTACCCGGCGCACCCGGCAGAGCCTCGACGACCTCTTCCTTCTCCGGAGCCACGACCGCGACCAGCGTCTGCTCCGGCGGGAGGCGCACGCTGACGCCCTCCGGGAGCTTCAGCTCCTGGGTCGACACGTGCATGCCGAGCTCCAGGTGCGTCACGTCGGCCTCGAGCTTGACCGGGATGCGGTCCGGCAGGCACCGGACCGGCACCGTGCGGTAGACGATGCGGAGCACGCCGCCCGCGGTCACGCCGACCGCCTTGCCCGTCGTGAAGAGCGGCACGTTCACGTCGACCGGCTTGTCGAG
>JBEKGQ010001010.1:0-2538 GCA_050012715.1 Polyangiaceae bacterium | reverse complement strand
GGGCACCGATCGGGCCGATCCGGAGCCCGATCGAGCCGATCGCGACGCCGATCGGGCCGTTCACGAGGCCGATCGGGCCGATCGGGTCATCGATCCGCCCGATCACGACGCCGATCGACCCGATCGGTCGCCCGATCGACCCGATCGCGAGCCCGATCCGCCCGGGCGCGACGCGGATCGGGTCGATCGGGGCACGAATCGGCTACGCTCCGGGCATGGCGAGCTACGACGAGTCGCTCAAGGTCACCTGCCAGCTCCTGCGACGCCACGTCAAGGAGCCTCGGCCCATCCAGCCGACCGACAACATCCAGAACGACCTCGGCCTCGACAGCCTCGGCGTCATGGAGCTCGTCGCCGACGTCGAGACGCGCTTCGGCGTGAGCATCCCGAGCGAGATGTTCGACAAGATCGCCACCGTCGACGACGTCGCCAAGGCGGTCACCGAGCTGCAGCGAAGGTGAACGTGCCCCGCCTCAGTGCGGCTGCTTGAGCGCGTCCGCCAGGCCGTAGACCTGCTCCGAGCCTGCCGGAACCGCGATCGTCGACCCCTTGAAGTCGCCGCCGACCGGTTCGTAGGCGCCGCCCAGGCATTGCGCCAGGAACGTCTCCGCCACCGCGTCGACCGCCTTCTCGTTCTCCGGGCGGGCGAAGCCGTGGCCCTCGTCCGAGAAGACGACGTACGTCACCGGGATGCCCTTGGCCTGCATGGCCTTCACGATCTGGTCGCTCTCCGCCTGCTTCACGCGGACGTCGTTCGCGCCCTGGCCGATGAGGAGCGGCTTCTTGATCGCGCTCGCGTGGGTGAGCGGCGACCGCGCGAGGAGGAGCTTCTGCCCCTCGTCGGTGCGGAAGTCGCCCACGCGCTTGGCGAGCTGCTCGAGGAACGGCGCCCAGTACGGCGGGATGCTCTGCTCGAGCGTCACGAGGTTCGACGGCCCGAAGAGATCGACGCCGCACGCGAAGGTGTCCGGCGTGAACGTCACGCCGACGAGCGTCGAGTAGCCGCCGTAGCTGCCGCCGTAGATGGCCACCTTCGTCGGGTCGGCGATCTGGCCCTTCTCGGCCCACATGACCGCGTCGACGAGGTCCTCGTGCATCTTGCCCGCCCACTCGCCGTTCGCGGCGTTGACGAACTTCTTTCCGAGGCCGGTCGAGCCGCGGAAGTTCACGCTGAGCACGGCGTAGCCGCGGTTGGCGAGCCACTGGTGCTCGCGGTTGTAACCCCAGTCGTCGCGCCCCCACGGGCCGCCGTGGACGAGGAGCACCATCGGGAGCGGGCGATCGGGCACGCCGTCGCCGTCCGCGTCCGACGCGGGCGGGAGCGACAGGTACGAGACGAGCGGCAGGCCGTCGCGCGCCGGGATGACGCGCGCGTGCATCTTCGCGAGCTTCAGCGACTCGAGCTTCGGCCGGTGGACGAAGAGGAAGTCGGCGTGGCGCTTCGCGCGATCGTAGAGGTAGTAGCGGATCGGTCCGTCCGAGACGGTGAAGTCGACGATGCAGCGCTTGAAGTCGTCCGAGCACGAGCCCGCGCCGAAGTCCGCGCCGGGGACCACCGTCTTCAGGTAGTCCTCGTCGGCCTGGAAGGCCCGGTCGAGGATGATGTGGCGCTGGCGGTCGTAGTCGGCGACGGCGGCGATCGGACGGTGCGTCCGCGGGTCCGCCATCACGCCCTGGATGTCCGACTTCGGGTCCTCGGCGAGGAGGCGCGCCTTCTTCGTGGCGAAGTCGACGGCGAAGAGCGCGGCCGTGTCGCGGTCGCGGCTGTCGATGAGGTAGAGCGTGCGTCCCGAGTCGTCGAAGCCGGCGGGCTGCGTCGTCAGCGCGTCGTCGAAGGGCACCTTCATGTACACCTCGTCGAAGGCCTTCTTCGGCCCCGCGGCGAAGTACGTCGAGCCGCCGTCGGGCAGCGGCTGGATCGCGAGCCGGACCTTGAAGTCGTCGTCGGTGAGGAAGCCCGCGAAGCCGCGGTCGTTCTGGATGACGAGCGTCCGCGCGCCCGTCTCGAGGCTCACGCGGTAGACGTCGTGGTACTTCGGGTCGCGATCGTTCATCGCGATGAGCACCTCGCCGGGGTGCTTGAGCGACGTGCCGCTGAAGCGCGCGTTGACGCCCTTGTACGGCGTGAGGTCCTTCGCCTCGCCGCCGGGGATGGTCACCGCGTAGACGTGCCAGTTCTCGTCGCCCGCCGCGTCCTGCATGTAGACGAGCGTGTTCTTCTTCTTGGTCCACGCGAACTGGTAGACCGGGCGCGCCTTGTCGTGGGTCACCGCGGTGGCCTTCGCCACGTCGTTGGCCGGGGCGACCATCACGTTGAGCACCCCGTCGACCGGCGCGACGAACGCGATCCACTTGCCGTCGGGGCTGATCTGCGCGGCGATGCGCTCCGGGTTGCCGAAGAGCGTGTTGCGCGGAATCAGCGTCGCGTCCGTCCGCGGCGCCGGCACCGCAGGCGTCACCGCCACCGGCGGCGGCACGGCGGTCGGCGCGGGCACCGGCGGAGCCGGCGGAGGAACCGCTTCGTTGCCGCCGCCGCAC
>JBEKGQ010001009.1:0-2542 GCA_050012715.1 Polyangiaceae bacterium | reverse complement strand
GCCTGCTCGTCGTCGCGCTGCCCCTCGGCGCCATCCTCGCGGCGGTCGCGCTCGACCGAGCCGGTCGATCGCTCGCCGTGTGCGCCTCCCTCGGGCTCGTCCTCGAGGCCGGGCTCACCTGCGATCACTCCATCGATCAGACCTGGCGCGAGCACGAGTGGCTCGACGAGCGCGTCACGGCCTGGCGTCTCACCGCGCGCCCCTTCGTCGACCCGTACCCGCTCGACTGGATGCCCACGCACCTGCTCCAGGAGATCGCGCCGTACGTCGCTCCCGGGGACGTCGTCGCGCACGTCGACGTCGGCGAGCTGCCCTACGTCATGGGCGACGTGGCGTTCCTCGACGGCTTCGGCCTCGTCGATCGCGAGGCGGGCCGGCTCGCGTTCGCGCCCGGCAATGCCGCGCTGCGCGACACGGCGCGGGACGCCTTCTTCGCCGCGCACCCCGCGGCGGCCATCGTCGTCGTCGACGAGGCGACCGGGCATCCGTTCTCGCCGGCCCAGGACGCGGCGATGAGGGACCCGCGCTTCGCGGAGGGCTGGCGCGAGCTCTCGCGCGTCCCCACCTGGGGCGGCCATCCCTGCGTGACCTACGTCCGGCGGGATGTCGTCCGTGCCTCGGCGGCGGTGGCGGCGGCGCGCATGCGCGACTGGCTCGCGGCGGTGCCGGACGTCCGGTAGCGCTAGCTCTTGCGGCCTATCGTCACCCAGAGGCCGCCTTCGTGGGCCAGGCTCTTCATCCACGCGAGCTGCGCCATCCAGTTCTCGAAGCCCCAGTCGTCCTCGGACTCCTGGAAGAGCGCGTCGTCGGGGATCGTCTCGCTCGCGAACAGCGAGTCCGGGTACGTGCGCAGGTACTCGATGCCGGCCTCGCGGAACCACCCCTGGACCTCGCGGGTCGTGTGCCGGTGCTCCTCCGGGTGCATGTACTGATCGCGCAGCCACGCCTCGCGTCGCTCGGGCTCCCCGGCGCGATCGCGCAGCACGGGGTCCATCGGCACCCACTTGAAGCCCGTGAGGCGCCCGACGGCGCGCCGCAGGCGGTGGGGAATGCGTGCCCAGGTGTTGTAGAGGCCGAGGACGACGATGCCTCCCGGCTTCGCGAGGCGAGCGAGGGAGGCGAACGACGCCCGCGGGTCGGGCGTGTGGTGGAGAACCCCCGACGAATAGACCACGTCGAACGCGCCCTCCCGCAGCCCGGGCTGGCGCAGATCCGTCTCGATGAAGCGCACCTTGTCGACGCCGAAGCGGCGCGAGGCCGCCGCCCCGAGCGCGAGCGACGCGCGCGTCAGATCCGCGCCGATGACGGTGCGGTCCGCGGTCGCCAGGAAGAGCGACATCTGCCCCGTACCGCACCCCACCTCGACGACGTTCGCGTCGCCGGGGATCGCGCGATCGAGCAGCTTCGCGAACTCGCTCCGCCCGGCGCGCGCCCGCAGCGAGCCGAGGCTGTCCCGCGGCGGGTAGCCCGGGAACGGCGCCACCGTGTAGAAGCCGCGCACCGTGTCCGTGTTGGTGTCGGGGCTCTTGACCCGCAGATCGGGGATGCCGTCAGGCACCTCGTAGGCCGCGTCGCACTTGGTGCAGACGAGGCGCGCGTCGGCCTCGCGAAGGTCTCCCCGGCACGCGGGGCACACGAGGAGCTCGAGCGACCGCACGCCGGGGACCTCTCAGAAGATCGTGTAGATGAAGGGCGCCAGCACCTCGACCGTGCTCGCCAGCACGAGCACCAGCCCCGTGATGCACAGGAACACGACGAGCGGCACGAGCCACCGGTTGCGCTCCTTGTTCTTCCACATGCCGCCCACGAACCCGCCGATGGACGGGATGGCGCTGCCCATCACGGTCAGCCCGCGGCGGATCTTCCCTTTGCGCTTGAGGCTCATTCGGCGGCTTCCTTCTCGTTCTCGGTGGAGCGCTCTCCGGCGCGCTCCTTGGTCACGATGTATCTCCCCGCGACGAGCAGATCGATCCCGCAGCGCCGGAACGTCGAGTACCCCTCGACGGCGCGGTTCACGATCGGCTCGCCCGCGAGGTTGAACGACGTGTTCAGGAGGACCGGCACCCCCGACACGCGCCCGTAGGCCTCGATGAGCGCGTGGAAGCGCGGCGACCCTTCCCGGTCGACCGTCTGCAAGCGCGCGGTGCCGTCGACGTGCGTGATGGCGGCGAGGTTCGCGCGGTGCTCCTCGCGCACCGGGAAGACGCCCGACATGAAGCGCGCGAGCCGGTGGCCGCCCGGAGGCAGCTCGAAGTAGGTGCTCGCGTGCTCGGTGGGCACCGCCGGCGCGAACGGGCGGAACTCCTCGCGGAACTTGATGCTCTTGTTGAGGCGGTCCCGCTGCTCGGCGGTGTGGGGCGCCGAGAGGATGCTCCGGCTGCCGAGGGCCCGGGGCCCGAACTCGGTGCGGCCGTCCATCCAGCCGACGATCTTCCCGTCCCGCAGCTCGCGCGCGAGGTGCTCGAAGAGCTCCGCGTCGCTCGCCATCTCGGTCAACGTGAGCCCGTCCTCCCGCGCGATCCGTGCCAGGTCCTCCGGCACG
>JBEKGQ010001008.1:0-2545 GCA_050012715.1 Polyangiaceae bacterium | reverse complement strand
GAAGCGGCGGTCGCGGTCCTTCTCGAGGGCGACCCGCACGACCGCCTCGAGCTCCGGCGGCGCGTCGGGGCGGCTCGCGCGCATCGAGCGCGGAGGGTCCTGCAGGATGGCGGCGCAGAGGGCGGTCATCGTCTCCGCGTCGAACGGGGGGTAGCCCGACACGAGCTCGTGGATGACCGCCCCCAGCGCCCAGACGTCCGCCCGCGCGTCGACGTCCTTCGTCGACCGCATCTGCTCGGGCGACATGTAGCGAGGTGAGCCGAGCACCGCCTGGGTCTTCGTCACGCCCGCATCCGCGCCGCTCGCCGCCTGCTTCGAGATGCCGAAGTCGAGCACCTTGACCGATGGCGTCCCGTCGGCGCGCCGCGTCAGGAACAGGTTGGCCGGCTTGAGGTCGCGGTGGACGATGCCGAGCTGGTGCGCCTCGGCGAGCGCCTCGCCCGCCTGGAGCACCCAGTCGATCACGTCCGGGATGGGAAGCTGCTTGTGCTCGTCGCCGATGGCGGCGAGGTCCTTCCCCTCCAGGTACTCCATGACCATGTAGGGCGCCCCCGTCTCGAGGGTGCCGACGTCGAGGACCCGCACGCAGTGCTCGCTGCGGATGCGGATGGCGGCTTTGGCCTCGCGGAGGAAGCGCTGCACGACCTCCTGGTTGGCCAGCATTTCGGGGAGCAGGAACTTGATGGCGACCCGCTCCTCGAGCTGGAGATGCCTCGCCGCCACGACCGCGCCCATGCCGCCGAGGCCGATGACGCGCTCGATGCGGTACTTGCCGAGGATGACGTCGCCCGGCTGGGGCTGTCGACGAGGGTCGGGCGAGGGCTGCATGCGCTTGGGCTGGGGCCGGCGTGGATGCCCGCGGACAGTGCGTCGTGCGAGGAGGTCGTGCGCGACCTGGCCCGGGAGGAAGGATACTTCATTGCAGGAGAGAAGACTCCTGGAGCGATTCGCGCTATGTTTTCTACCTGATGGCGCGGCGCGCGTTCGTACCGCCCCCCACCCTGGCGTCCGATTCGACGCCCCGCGGAGGCGGGGGGCCGCCTCCGTCACGCTCGCCGTCGCAGCTGGGTCTCCGCCCGAGCGCGCCACCGCCGCCTCCGCCGCCGCGCCCCTCGGTGCCGCCCGCGCCGGGCTCGGGATCGCTCCCCGACTCGCGCCGCTCGGTCCCGCCGCCGTCGCTGCCGGGTGCGGACGGCGTGTCCATCACCGCGTGCTCGCAGCTCCTCGACCGGCTCGCGGCGGCCGACGAGGCGCCGTTCATCGCGTCGTGGATCGAGGGCGTGCTCGCCGGGCGGTCGCGGACCGATCCGACGCTCGCCGTGCGGCTCCTCCGCGCCTACCGGGAGACGGGACGCGTCGACCGGGCGCGCGATCTCGCCGCCTCGCTGCCGAGCGCCCCTGCGTCCTGGAACCCGCTCGACGGCGCGCGCCTCGCCATCGAGCGCGCCATCCTCGCGACCATCGACGGCCGGGCCGACCACGCCGAGGCGGAGCTTCGCCTCGCGTCGCGCGCGCTCTCGGCCGCGCCGAAGGGGACGGGCCTGCGCGAGCAGCTCGACATGCACCTCACGCAGGCGCAGCTCGAGCTGAAGCTGAACCGCGTGCCCAACGCGTCGAACGCGCTGCGCCTGGCCGAGCACGTCGCCGAGCGGCTCGAGGACGGGGCCTGGCGGGCGCCGGTGGCGATGACCCTGGGGCACCTGTCGATGCGCCTGGCCGACCCGAGGACGGCCGCAAAGCACTACGCGACCGCGCTCGCGCGGGCTCCGGCGCGGGGCACTGCCTCGATGAGCGCCCACGGCAACCTCGCCATCGCCCTCGGCAGCATCGGGCGCTTCGATGAGGGGCGTCACCACGCGACGCAGGCCATCGGCATCGCGCGCGAGCTCGCCGCGGGCTGGCGTCACGCGGACGCCCACGACGTGCTCGCCATCGTCGAGATCGCGGCCGACCGGCCGCTCGGCGCGCTGCACGCCATCGATGAGGCGCTCGTCGTCCTCGGCGAGATCGACCATCCCATGCTGCGCTACCAGCTCGCCGAGCACCGGACGTGGGCCCTCGCGATGCTCGGGCGCGCGCAGGCGGCCCGGCAATGGCTGGGCAAGGCCGAGAAGCTCCGCGCCGACCTCGCGGTGGTCGACGCCATCGACGAGCAGGATCTCGTCGCCACGCGGGCGCGCACGCTCGAGTCGTGCGCGCAGATCCGCGAGGCGCTGGAGCACGCCGCGACGCACGCCGAGAAGCTGCCGGAGGCGTTCGTCACCGGCTCGCTGAACCTCGTCGTCGGGCGCTGCGCGCTGGCGCTGGGTGACGAGGCGACCGCGCGCGCGGCGGTCGAGCGGGCGTCGCTCTCGGGCGAGAAGCACGGCTGGGTGTTCCCCGACCGCCAGGCGTCGCTCGGCATCTGGCAGCTGGCCCTGCGGAGCGGCGACAGCCGCGTCGTGCGCTACGCCGAGCGCATGCTCGCGCTGGTGAACGCCGCGAGCGCCGGGCTGGCAGCGGCCCCTCCCCCGTCGGTGCGCCAGTCGGCGGCGCGCATCAGCAT
>JBEKGQ010001007.1:0-2555 GCA_050012715.1 Polyangiaceae bacterium | reverse complement strand
GATCACGACCACGGCCCTTCGCGCGATCGCAGCAAGAACCGCCGCAAGGGCCGCCGTCGCTGAGCGCGCCCTTCAAGGGGCGGGCGTCCACGTCACGGTGACCGCCGCGTTCGCCGGCACCGTCACGTTCATCGCCGCGGCGCCCGAGCCGACCTGCACGTTCATCGACGAGCTCCCGGTGTTGTGCGCGATCCAGGCGAGGAGCCCGTTCGTGTTCGCGAAGGCCACCTGGTTCAGCGAGCCGCTCGACGACGTCGACGCGATCCGTACGGCACCGGGGCGCACGAACTTCGAGAAGTGCCCGAGCGCGTAGTAGTCCGCGTTGTACGTCACGTCGCCCGAGCCGCTGTTCACCGTCACGACGCCGCGGCACGTGGAGCAGCCGTCGTTCTGGGGACCGGCGTTCTCGTCGAGCGCGATGTTCCACAGCGAGACGACGCGCGCCCAGTTGGCGGTCGAGTCGATGGCCAGATCGATGGTGTTCGCGAAGGGGTCGGTCTGCCAGGTGCCGCCCGAGCACTCGGTCATGTAGACGCTCTTCTGCGGGTAGGCCTCGTGGAACGTCGTCATCGCGGACGGGTCGCCGGCATAGCAGTGGAAGGCGCCGCCCTCGGTGAAGGGGCCCGCCGTGGGGTCTGCCACGATGGCCGCGGGGTAGCTCTCGACGTCCCAGTTGTGATCGTAGGCCCAGATCTCGGTGGTCACGCCGGCGCTCTTGAAGGACGGCCCCATGTCCTGCGCGATGAGCGCGAGCTCGCTCGGCTGGTTGAGGTCCATCCCGGGGTACGCGGCGGCGCCGTTGAGCGGCTCGTTCTGCGGGGTCACCGCCTGCACCGGGACGCCCTGCGCCGCGTAGGCCTGGAGGAACTTCACGAAGTACTGCCCCAGCGGTCCGTAGGCGTCCCCGGCGAGGCCGGCGTTGCTCGAGCCGCCGCCAGTCCCGTCCATCGTGTCGTTGTTCTTCATCCACGGGGGCGGGCTCCAGGGCGTGCCGATGATGAAGAGGCCGGGCTCGATGGCGAGGGCCTGCTTGAGGACCGGGATGGTCGCCTTCAGGTCCTGCGCGATCGAGAAGCGGCTCAGCGTGAGATCGGTCGCCCCGTCGTCGTAGGAGAAGTTCCCGACGCTGGAGAAGTCCGAGGCGCCCATCGGCTGGCGGAGGAAGCTGAGGCCCACGCCCTGCGCCGGGTCGAAGAGCTTCGCCAGGAGGGTCGCGAGGCTCGCGGCGGAGAGGTACTTCGTCATCACGTACGACGACGAATCGGTGATCGAGCCGCCGAAGCCGACGATCGACTGGTACGTCGTCGACGGGTCGATGGTGACGGTCGCGTCGGGGGTCCCCGAAGCGCCGAGGGTCACGGGCACCAACGCCAGCGCCTGGGAGAGATCGTCCGTGGTGAGGTACGCCGCGGGGGGAGCGGGCGGCGTGGACGCCTCCGCCGCGCCCGACTCCAGGGACCCGGCCGAGTCTGCGCCCGCGTCCGCGTCCGCGCCCGCGCCCGCGTCCGCGCCCGCGCCTGCGCCCGAGTCCGCGCGCACTTCGCCACCGTCGGGCGAGGTGGTAGCTCCGGCGTCCGTGGACGGGGACGAGCTCGAACCGCTCGACGAGCACGCCGGGAGGAACAGGCAGGCGAGCAGCCAGGGTTTCATGGACGGGTCCCAAAGCACGCCCCGGGCCATGACCGGAGCTCCGCGTTTTCCTGCATGGACGCGGTGCCGCCGCGGCGTGCAGCGCCGCACCTCGCGACCGACGTTCGGGCGTCAGCCCTTGCCCGCGGCCGGGCTCGAGGGGGGCGCGATGCTCCGGGGAGGCATGGAGACCCGCGCCGCCTCGTCGACGATCTTCGTCGCCGCCGCGGCGCGTGCCGTCCGCTGTTGCAGCGTCGCGTGGTCCACCACCGCGTAGCCCTCGAGCAGATCGAGCCACTCGAGGTCCAGCGCGCCCCCGCTCGGCAAGATGAACACCCCGAAGAGGTGCGCCTGCCGCTTCACCTCCAGCACGAGGGGTCGCGGGACGTGCAGCGCGGCGTGCGTGATCAGGTGAATCACCGGGTCGCGCTGGTCGCGCGTCCGCAGGAGCGCGATCTCGGTCGCGAGCTGCGCGAAGACACGCGCCGGGTTCCGCCCGCGCTCCCCCTTGAAGCCGAGCAACCACGCCGCCGGGAGCTGCGTGCGGTCACGCACGCGCTGCACCTCGTAGAGGCGCGAGTCGAAGAAGCGCATCCACACCTCCTCGCCCGCCAGCTGGAGCTTCTTGCCGAGCGCGATCGCGAGGCCGCGCGCGAAGACCTCGCGCTCGCCGCGCATCGAGGCCGACGCGTCGATGACGAGGTAGTGGAGACGCCGCGCCTCGTCCGGCGCCTGCTCGCGCGTGTAGAAGAGAAGCTCGCCGTCGACCATCCGGCGGGCGAGCTCCTCCTCTTCCCAGGCGAGCTCGGTCAGCACCATCGAGTCGATCGAACCTTTGCGACCGACGCCGGCGTAGCCGTGCACGGCGTGGGTCCCCGTCGCGTGCGCGCGGTGCGTCTCGAGGACGCTCGGGAGGAGCTCGAGGG
>JBEKGQ010001006.1:0-2563 GCA_050012715.1 Polyangiaceae bacterium | reverse complement strand
ACCAGCCGGGCAGCACCAGCGTTGTCGAGTGCAGCGGGCCGAGCTCGGCGACCGGGGTCAGCGTCATCAAGATGCCCAACCCGTTTCCGGACGGCGACTACGCGCTGGCGGTCTACCCCATCCCCAACGACGCCCGGGCCGCCTACACCGCCGCGAAAGAGGGGTGGATCGACCTCTCCGCCAACAAGTGGTTCATCCCATCGACGATCTCTCCGCGGCTCGACAAGAACAAGCTCGTCCGCATCCCGCAGTGGGACTCGATGCGCAAGTCCACCAGCAACGGCGGCGGCGGGTTCATCGATGCTCCGGCCAAGGTGAAGGACAACTTCCTGAAGAAGGGCATCCTCACGAAGTCCGACATCGAGCCGTACGGCACGGCCGCGACGCCGTGGAACATGCAGCTCGACTACCAGTGGCTCCGCGCCCATGTGCGCTACGTCTTCGTGAACTGGAAGGACGGCAAGGAGGAGAACCTGCCGCCCGGCCTGGTCGTCCAGGCGGTGAACGACAAGGGCACCGTCCTCGCCTCCGGCACCGCGATCGACGACTCGGACGGCACGGCGTACGTGCTCATCCCGGCGACGCAGGACAAGTGGAGCACGATGCACCTGGGGTTTCAGGCCCCGAAGGGCACGCGGGTCGATCTCTCGAGCCCCGCCGGGACGCCCGATCAGCGCCTGACGTCCACCGGCGCGACGCCGCCCGACCGCACCTCACGGAACACGCTGCCGAACGCGTGGCACTCGTATGGCATGGGCGCGGCCTACGCGGCCACCGCCACCGGAACGCCTGGCACCCGGAAGACCTGGACCGATCTTCGGAAGGACATCGCCGGCGACGGCTCGGCGACCGAGCCGCTCATCGTCTTCCAGCTCGACGATGTGGTGCTCTACGACAAGACCAAGCTGACCACCGTGAGGGCCGGCACCCGCTTCACGGCATTCGACCATCTCCTCACGCTCCAGAATCCCGACACCCCGACAACCCCCCACTACTCGAAAGGGACGCTCGGGACGCCGCTCATGGACCAGAAGCAGGTCTACGCCATGACCGGCTCGGTGACCGCGCCCGCGGCGCCGACGACGATGCGCGATCTCTCGACGCGGCTCATCGTGATCGGCACGAACATCTACGACATCGAGGAGAAGCGGGTCGTCGGAACACCCGGAAAGACGCTCTGTCTGGGCATGCGCGCCGCCGTGCTCGGCGACCACCCGATGGCGGACTACCGGCTGGGGAGCCCCTACTTCCCCAGCAACAGCGTGTTCGGGGGCCCGCAGATTCACCTCATCAACGTGCCGAGCGTGCAGGACCCGAAAGCCGGCAAGCAGCTCGTGCACATGCTCCTCTTCGTGTCGTGCAACGTGAAGGACCCCAACGGGGTGCTCACGGGAGGGAGCCCGACGATCAACGATCTCTACACGTCGCTGAACATGGCGTCCGAGCGCTGGAGCGAGGGCTCACCGGGTGTCCCCGCGAGCAACAAGGACTATCGCATCGTCTCCCAGGACACCTCGAACCGGAACGTCGTCGTCCGGGTGCGCGCGTTCTTCCCTCCGGTTCCCGACGGGTCGGGAGCCATCGACATCACGATGGCGACGGGCGGCAATCGCTCGAACATGGGGGGCCCCAAAGCCGGGATCAAGATCCTCTGCTTCACGCTCGGCGCGTCGAACGGGAACCTGACGTACTACCGCGATGCGCTGATCGGAGCGCCCGCGACCGCGACGACGGTGGCGGGCACGGGGGACATCAACACGACGACGGGCGGCGAGAGCGACTCGGACGGCCTCAGCTTCACCTGGCACACCCTCACGCACGAGTTCGGGCACGTCCTCGGCTTGCCCGACGAATACGGCGAGGAGCTGGACCCCAAGACCGTCGATCCAACCGCCTGGACGCAGAACCCGCGCATCCAGGGGTTTTCGCCCCCGCTCGAAGGGATGCAGACCGACTTTCGACCTTTCTACACGGACGGCGCCTCGCTGATGAAGGGCAACAAGCTCCCGCGCCTCCGCCACCTGCGACACCACGTGGAGGCGCTCAACAGCGACGCGACCTTCGCGAGCTTGCCGAACCGGCCTTACCTCATCCGCCACGAGACCCTCGGCGGCGGCGGTATCGAGTACGTGCGCCCGTCGAATGCGCACCTCAACCCGTACACGGTGCAGTTCGCGGACATGGCCATCCCGAACGGCTTCGGTATGACGGCTCTCTTCCCCTCGGGGCACGACGAGGGGGTGGCCGAGGCGATGTTCGTCCCGCAGGGCGGCGCGCCGAGCACGCTGCCGGTCGCCAGCCGGTTCGACGCGCTTCTCATCGTGCGATCACGCGTCCGCTTCGTGTTCGACGCGACGGTCTCGGCCGCCGCCCAGCTGGCGGTCATCCGGAACAGCTTCATCCAGAAGCTCTATGACGGCCAGCACCGGATGGCGGCGGGCACCCGGTTCGCGTTCACCGGCGACGCGACGTTCCCGCGCATCGCGGTCATCCTCCAGCCCCTCTGCGCAGCCGGTCCGGCGGCGTCCGGCGTCCCGGCGGCCCAGTTCACGATGAGCTTCAC
>JBEKGQ010001005.1:0-2579 GCA_050012715.1 Polyangiaceae bacterium | reverse complement strand
CATCATGGCCGTGAGGTCGTCCTTGCGGGCCATGACCGCCTCGTACAGCCGACGGAGCAGGGTTAGACGCTCCTCTCTCGTGGAGCGCCCGAACGTCTCGAGCGCGCGCTTGGCCGCGGCGACCGCGGTCCGCGTGTCCTGCTCGTCTCCCAGAGCGACCCGCGCGATCGTCTTGCGGTTGGTCGGGTTGACGATGTCCATCGTCTCGCGCCCGTGGGACTCGACGAAGGCTCCGTCGATGTAGTGCCTGGTGATCGTCTTCATTCGCGTTCTCCTTCTCCTCGGGCCTAGAACGATGTGACGACGACGCGCGTGAGCGAGCCGTCCTTCAGTGCCGCGTAGCCGTCGTTCACTTCGCGCAGCGAGATGGTCCTCGACACGAGGTCGTCCAGATTCAGTCGGCCTTGCAGGTACAGCTCCGCGTACATCGGGATGTCGCGCTTGAAGTTGGTGGAGCCGTAGTTGACGCCCTGGACGCGCGTCTGCCCGGCGATGGCGCTCATGACGTTCAGCGCGATGTCGATGTCCGGTCGCGCGAGCCCGACGAGGTAGAGACCGCCGCCGACGCCGAGCATCGCGAGCCCCGACTCGGACACCGCCTTCACACCGACGAAGTCGAAGACGTGGTCGGCCCCTCCCGGCAGGAGGTCGCGGACGGCCTCGACCGCCTTGGTCTTCGCGGAGTTGACGACATCGGTCGCGCCGAATCGGCGGGCGGCCTCGAGTCGCTTGTCCTGGATGTCGACCACGACGACCCGCGACGCGCCCGCGATGCGCGCGCCGCTGACGGCGTTCAGCCCGACGCCACCGGCGCCGATCACGACCACGGTGTCGCCCGCGCTGACGTTCGCGGTGTTCAAGACCGCGCCTGCGCCGGTGACGACGCCGCAGCCCAGCAGCGCGGCCTGAGGGAACGGGAGCGTCTCGGGTACGACGACGAGCTGGTTCTCGTGGACCAGCACGCGCTCGGCGAAGCCCGCAAGCCCGAAGCCCTGATAGAGTGGCACACCCTTGCGGCTGAGCCGTGGCGATTCCGTCGATCCGCGAACCGTCGCATCGGGGTGGATGCACTGAAATGGACGCCCCGAAAGGCACCTCGCGCACGTCCCGCACGCCTGCGTGAGGGAGCAGACGACGTGATCGCCCACGCGAAGCTGCGTCACCTCCGGGCCGACGGCCACCACCACGCCGGCGACCTCATGGCCCAACACCGACGGTGTCGGAAAGATGGGGTGGGTTGCGACCGTCAGGTCCGTGTGACAAAGCCCCGAGGCTCGGACCTCGACGAGCACTTCGCGACGGACGGGCGCCGCGATCTCGATGTCCTCGAGCTCGAACCCGCGGCCGACCCCGCTGAGCACCAGTGCTTTCATGGGTTACCTCTCGTTCCGGTGAGTCTCTCGCTGAGCTCCCAGAGGCGATGCGCGGCATCAGGGTCGATCGCGTACGGCTTCACGCCCCTGTCGTCCTTCAGGTCGTTGATGGTCATGCGACTCGTGTCTTTCGGCGAAACCGCGGCGATATCCACGTTCTCGCAATAGACGCCGCCCTTCCCGTCGAGCTGATGACTCGTGGCGCACCAGACCGTCGTCGCCGCGCCCTGCTCCGGGGTCTTGAGATCCTTGGCGGGATCGATGATGGGGTCCCCCTTCGCATCGATCGCGCCGCTTGCGCGCAGCTCGTCCTGCGAGATGTACTTCGCCAAGCCGGTCGACACGATCCCACCGGGATGAACGGCAAAGGCTCGGATGCCGTCCTTGGCGTAACGTCGGTCGAGCTCGACGGCGAACAGGATGTTGGCGGTCTTCGATTGACCGTAGCCGGCCCAGCGCTCGTACGCTCGACGCTCGAAGCTCGGGTCTTCGAAGTGGAAGGGCGAGAAACGATGCGCCCAGGACGAGACCGTGATGACCCTGGCTCCCCGTGCGCGGCGCAGCGCGGGAAGCAGTCGAACGGTCAGCTGGAAGTGACCGAGGTGGTTCGTCGACAGGTGGGATTCGTAGCCGCGCTGGTCGCGCTGAAGAGGCGCGGCCATGATGCCTGCGCCGTCGACGAGGACATGGAGCGGACGCTCGGAGGAGAGAAAGCGATCGGCGAAGGCATTGACCGACGACGGATCGCTGAGCTCGAGCGACTCGAGCTCGACGCCCTTCATGTTCTGAAGGGCGGCTCCGGCTTTCTCGCGCGAGCGCGCAGGCACCACGACCCTTGCGCCGGCCGACGCCAGGGTTCGGGTGGTTTCGAGCCCTAGACCCGAATTTCCGCCGGTGACGATGACCGTCCTTCCTTCCAGATGGATGCCGCGAATGACGTCTGCCGTTGTCGTGGCGGCGCCGAAGCCGGAGCCGACAGGTGATTGTTGGGTGGCCATGGCGTTGATCTCCTCGTGCGACGAGGACCATGCGCCCGGCGCGGGTCGATCACACGTCAAGCGTTGTCAAGGATGGCTCCGCGCCCATCCCGGCGGCGGTGAACATCCGGTAGCCTTGGACCATGACCACGGCGAGGAACGAGCGCGCGGAGCAGGAGCGGAGCGGCGTCGCCGCCTTCGGGCCTTTCCGACTGTTTCCCGCCGCGCG
>JBEKGQ010001004.1:0-2584 GCA_050012715.1 Polyangiaceae bacterium | reverse complement strand
TCCGCTCCCGGCGCGAGGACATCCCGGCGCTCGCGAAGCATTTCCACGCGACCCTCGCCGGCGCGGCGACGCGACCAGGTGCGACCGCGGGCGAGCTGCCGCCGGAGCTCATCGCGCGCCTCGTCGCGCGGAGCTGGCCCGGCAACGTGCGCGAGCTCCGCAACACCATCGAGCGGAGCGTCTCGCTCGGCATGCTCGACGCCCCCGCGAGCGCCCGCCCTTCGCGCCCCCCGCCGCCGGGCGCGCCGCTCCCCTCGCTCGACGGCATGATCGCCCTCGAGCTCCCCCTCAAGGACGCCCGCCAGGCCTGGCTCGAGAGCTTCGAGAGCGTCTACGTGCGCAACGTCCTCCGCCGCTGCGCGGGCAACGTCACCCGCGCCGCCGAGCGCGCCGGCGTGAGCCGCCGCTTCCTCCAGCGCACCATCGCGCGCCTCGGCATCCGCCCCGCCGACGTCGGCGCGAGCGAGGCCGACTTCGCCAGCGACGACGAGTGACGGACGCAGAGTGGTTGGCCGCCAAGCCGCCAAGCGGTCGCCAAGCCGCAAAGCGGTTCAGAACCGGGAGCGTCAGCGACCGGTTCGCCCCCCGCCTGCACAGTCTTGCCGGGGCAATCATGGGCGCCTCACCCGCGTGGGCGGCTCGCGGAAGCGCGCCAATGAATGCCTCGACAAGACTGCAACGGTCGTGGGCGAACCGGTCGCTGACGCTCCCGGTTCTGAAGGCCCTGCTACGTTCCCCCGGGTGAGCAAGGCCTTCAAGGGCGAGGATGCCTCCGAGGCGCCGCTGGTCGTGCCGCCGCGGGCGCCGCTCCCGCCGGGCGTGGAGAACTACGTGACGGCGAGCGGGCTCGCGGCGCTGAAGGCGGAGCGGGAGCGGCTCGTCGTGGAGCGGGCGCGCGTGGAGGCGGCGGGGGGCGAGGACGCGGATCGACCGCGGGCGCTGGCGGCGATGGCCGAGCGGATCGCGGCGGTGGAGGATCGCCTCGCGACGGCGCGCCTCGTGGACGCGCGGGCGCAGCCGGCGGGAGAAGTGCGCTTCGGGGCGACGGTCACGGTGCGGGCGGAGAGCGGCGAGGAGCGGCGCTACCGCATCGTCGGGGTCGACGAGGCGGACGTGGGGCGCGGCGCCATCGCGTTCGTGGCCCCGCTCGCGAAGGCGCTCCTCGGAAAGCGCGAAGGCGAGGCGGCGGTGATGAAGACGCCGCGCGGCGAGGAGGAGCTGGAGGTGCTTCGCGTGATCTACGAGGCCGACGCATGAGCGACGAGCCGCTTCCGCCGGTCCCGAAGACGCCCGCGCGCGGTTACTTCGCGGGTCCCGCCGTCGGCGTCGCGTGCGTCCTCGTGGTCGCCGCGGTGGCGTGGCTTCGCGGCTGCCCGCCGGATCCACCGCGGCCGTCGATGGTGGTCGACGAGGCGGGGGTGGACCTTCCCGCGTCGGTCCCGGTCGAATTCGGCGGCCGGAAGGGCGTTCTCGTCGGGGGAAAGGTCGTTCTCGAGCCGCCCCGCGTCGATGCGGGCGCGCGGGACGACTGACGCGGGCGCCTCCGGGAGTCTCGCGGGGGGTGTCGGATCGATTCCGAGGGCACCTGCAATCATTGCAAGGAGGGTCCGATCGATTGCAACCCCCCCTGCAATCGATAAAAGACCCCTCGGATCGATTGCACCCCCCCCTGCAACCGATGCAAGACCCCTCGGATCGATTGCAACCGCCCCGGCGACGGATCCAGAGGCACCCGGATCGATTGCGAGGCCACCTGCGACCCTCGCGGGGGGTGTCGGATCGAAAAAGCACATGGGGTCGAAGAAATAGAGGGCCCGAAATCGGACTTCTGCGTCTTACCCCCCCGGAGAGGGTGAGGCCGGTGTCGCTGGGCCGGCCGCCCTCTGGGAATCGGACGTCCCCCCGAAAATAGTTCGTCTCGAAACGGGGGATCGTACGGCTCTCTCGTAGGAGGGTCGAACGGCGCGGGCAGCATGGTGCTGCGCGCTGCCGTGCGGCCCTGGCTCGCTCAAAGAAAGGTAACCGCACTCTCGATGCAACCCAGAAATAGGTCGACCCTCCTGACGCTCTTCACGAGCGTTCAGGCCGGGATCGACAAACGGCTCGCAGCAGGCGTGACGCTCGGCGGCGTCACGTACACCGCTGCGACGCTGAAGGCCGTGTTCGCGCTCGCGATCACGACCGTCACCGCCGCCGAGGCACTGCACAAGCAGTGGACCGACGCAGTCGCAGCCGCGCATTCGGCCGAGGCAACCGCCAACGCCGTTTACGAGCTTCTGCGAAGCTACGTCATTTCGCAGTACGGAAAGACGGCGAACGCCGTGCTCGGTGACTTCGGGATGAGCGTCCCGAAGGAGCCGGGCCCGAAGACCGCCGCGGCGAAGGCCGCGGGAGCTGCGAAGGCGGCTGCGACTCGCAAGATTCGCAGCAGCACGAAGCAGGTCAGCGGAACGATGGAGGTGCCCGTCAACGCGGTCACCACCGTCGCGCCGGTGATGCCTGCTTCCACGACGACGCCGGCTGCTCCGGCGTCGCCTCCCAAGCCCGGTAGCGGACGGGCTCCCCCGCCCGGGGGGCGGTGCAC
>JBEKGQ010001003.1:0-4820 GCA_050012715.1 Polyangiaceae bacterium | reverse complement strand
GCCAACCGCGCGGATCTTCAGGGCGCATGCCCGGGTACGCCCAGTGCTGATGCGCGTGCGAGCCGCTTCGCCGCCCATGCCTACGCCGTACCAACCGCTCTTCCGATTCGTGCTCGACGATCTCGCGCCTCTCTCACGCGACGATTCTCACGCGCTGGCTCACCCGTGCAGTGACGGCCGCCTCGGAGGCGGACGTCTTCGCAGGCGACGGCGGGTAACCGATCCCCCAGCGACGCCTACCTCAGCTACGACGCCGTCGGCAACGCCGCCCGGCGCGACACCTCGCGCCTGCAGGGGCCCGGCTGTCGATCGCGTCGTCGCAGACCTCCGCGGGCGTGTCCGCGGACAGGTCGCGACACCGCCGCGTCCCGTCCTGGACACCTTGCCGCCGGCCAAACCCACGGATCCACGTGGTCCACCTCCGGGCACGTGTTCTGCTCTCCTTCGGCCGCCATGCGCAGCCATCCCATCGCAGGAGACCCATGAGCCGCCGACACGTGAGCGATCTTTCGCTCAGCCCATCAGAGCCCGGGGCACTCTTCCCGGAGTGCTATCATGACGTCATGAACGCCCTACGAGGCCGTGTGCGCGGCGGTCGCATCGAGCTCGACGGTGCACTCCCCGAAGGGGCGGAGGTCGTCGTGCTCACGCCCGGGCCGGATGAGTCGTTCGACCTCGACGAGGTTCAGCTCACCGAAATCGAAGCGAGAATGACCGAGGCGGACAAGGGCGAAGTGGAATCGGCGAGCTCCGCGTTCGAATCTCTCCGCCGTAAGCGATGAGTGAGGGGCTGCGAGTCGTCCTCCAGCGGCGGGCGATCCGGGAGATCCAGGAAATCGACGATTGGTGGAGGCACAACCGGCCGGCTGCTCCGGAGCTCTTTCTGACCGAGCTCGAGGCGACGCTGACGGTCACGGCGCTGATGCCATCGCTCGGGGCGACCATTCGCGGCACGCGGGCACCCGGCTTGCGGCGCATGCTTCTTCCCCGGACGAGGTACCATCTATACTATCGAGTTCGCGGGGACGTGCTCGAAGTCCTTGCGTTGTGGCACGCACGGCGGGGAAGTGGTCCCGACTTGTAGGCGAGCCGCGCTTTCGGCCCCATCCCCGAAGCCGGCCCCGATCCCACCGCCAGCGACGCCGACCTCGCCGGCCCCGATTGCAGCCCGGACGCGCTGAACGACAACTTCAACGACGCGCAAAAGACGATGGGCACCGCGGCTATCCGCCCGGCGCTCCGACGCGTCGCCACGGTGGTGCGCCACTTCCGGGCGCGTATGGCGCTGACACGGGTCTACGTCTACCCGCTGCGCCACTGGCCGAACGGATGCCATCGAACCGGCTCCTCCAACCATGCATCCGTATCCCCGTGCCATCCCGACGGAGAGCCCCCGTTATCCCTCGCGCCATCGCGACCATGCGCTTGCATCCCCGGGACATTTGGTCCCAATGGCCGCGTCGATTCGTTGCGCCGGCGCGACCATGCATCTGGATGACGCGGTCCTTCGTCGCGCCAGCACGACTCTGCGCCGTACCGTGACCATGTCCGTCCGGATGCCGCGACCTTTGCGTGCTTTGGCCCCGACCTTTCGTCCCGTCCGGCGCGACCATGCGTCGCATCTCCGCGATGGCGCGCTGGATAAGCCCATTGTCCGTCGCGCCGACGCGACCATACGCCTGCATAGTCCCGTTCCTCCGTCGCATGACCGCGTTCCTCGGCCGAAAGGTACCGGCCATGCGCCTCGAGGATGCCGCTGGAGCGGCCTTTCCCCGCGGCCCACCAGCGCTTTGCCGCAGTTGGGCCCCGGACGGGAGCTCCCCATCGCCGCAGGAGCATCCTGGACCGGCGCATGGTTCTCCCCCTCCGGGTCAACCTTCTGCGCTTCGTCCAGAAGGTCCTCGCACTCGCCGCAATACCCGAGGGCAAACGCCCGAAGGGCCCCGCCGTCGCGCCGGAGGGGCGAGCTCCCACGGCGAAGGGGGGCTTCCCACCGTCGCATGGGTCTATCGTTACCTGTCCCGAGACAGCTTGCTGCCTGTCCGCGACACCCCCGACGACCAGCAACCGCGCGGATCTCCACGACCCAGCGCCAGGCACGCCACCCGCAACACGGGCGGTCGTCCGTCCTCCGCGCCGATGGCCCATAGCCCTCACGATGCCCTCTTCAAGGCAAGCTTCGGTCAACCCGATATCGCTCGCAGCGAGCTCGAGCTGGTGCGCTCGCGGTCTACCCCGGTTCCTTCGTCGACGAGGAGCTGCAGCACACCCACAGCGATCTGCTCTACGCCGTACGCACCCGCACCGGCGAAGGGGGGCTCGTCTACGTGCTCTTCGAGCACCGGTCGTCGCCAGATGCGACGATGCCGTTCCGCCTCCTCCGCTATGTGGTCCGCATCTGGGAGCAATGGCTCCGCGATCACCCGGGAACCAAGACGCTTCCGGTCGTGCTCCCGGTGCTCCTGCACCACGACGACGTCGCCTGGAACGCCGCCCCCGAGCTGGCCTCCATGCTGGACGCCAGTCCCGAGCTGCTCCAAGCGTCACGGCCGTTCGTGCCCCACTTCCGCTTCGTCCTCGACGATCTGGCCGCGCTGGACGCCGCGGCTCTCGCCTCGCGCACGCTCGCCGTGTGGCCGAGGCTCGTCCAGCTCGCGCTCTGGGCGTCACGGTCCTTCCCCCGGCTCCGGCGGGCGGCGCCGTTCATGCGCGTCCTCATGGGCTCCCTCGCGGAGGACGAGCGCACGAGTGCGCTGCTCTCGCAGCTCTTTCGCTACGTCTACGTCACGGCCGCACCCGACGTGGATGTCCGACGGATCCGTACTATCCTTCACGAAGTTGCCGGCCCCGAACGCGAAGAGGACGTCATGAACGCTGCCGACCAGTTGCGTGCGGAGGGCGAGCTGAGGGGCCGCGCGGAGGGCGAGCTGAGGGGCCGCGCGGAGGGCGAGCTGAGGGGCCTCCGCGTCGCCATCGCCACGGCGCTCGCGGCACGTGGGCTTCCCCTCGGTGACGCGGGCCGCGCCCGCCTCGCGTCGTGCGTGGACGCGACGATTCTCACGCGCTGGCTCACCCGCTCGGTCACTGCCGCCTCCGAGGCGGACGTCTTCGCCGACGACGGTGCGCCCTGACGGAGCATCGTCGAGGCCGCGTCCAGGAACGCGGCTCTTCGGGGGACCATGGCCATCGGAGCGCGTCATGCTCGCAGGTGAACCGCGCCTCGCCTACGGCGCCCGTGGACGAGTGGGCGTCAGGCTCGCCAGGAGTTCCCTTCCAGCCTCTTCCAGGGAGACGCCGGCAACGCTCTCGAACGCGGCTGCGTTGTCTCTTGGACTCGCGCCGGCCTTGAGGCGTGCGTAGAGTTCGCGAAGCACGGGGCGACCACGCACCTCGTCGATCCATTGAACGAAGGCACCGGCGACTGCGTAGGTGACCAGGTCGGGCTTCGCCCGAAACGAGCGCGTGTCGATCAATTCGGCCGGAGTAACCCACCCCCCTGACTGGACCAACTCGCTGGCGGCTTCGGTGATCGCCTTGCCTTGCCATTGGCCGCTGAAGTAGACGCCGACACCCTCGGCGAGCAGCGCCGGGGGCAATCCCCAACGGGCCGCGAAGACGTGCGCGAGCTCATGTGCCTCGACGGGCCAGATGGTGTGAACCTCGCCGTTGATCACGATGCCGTTGTCCGCCGCGCCCGTGTACTCTTCGATCGTCGCCCGGTCCGGGTACTTCCAGTAGACGATGGGCTGCGCTGGAGACCAGCCGAAGAAGGCAGCCGCTCGCTCCCAAGCGTCGTCGTTCGCCTGAACCAGAGGCGGAAGGATGGCATCCCCGGGCAAGTGCCGGAAGACGAAGTGGAGGGACGTCTGCTCGACGAACTCGTCGTCGACTGGTTCGACGCGGAGGTCGTCGAACCAAACGCGGCCCGGCATGGACAGAAACAGTCCAACCGTCATGTCTCGCGACCCGTCCGGCACGAGCACGACTCGTCGCACCGTCGTCCACGGCGTGGTTCCCGTCAGGATGGGGGTCACGGCGGTGATCGGTCCGCTGCCGAATCGGACGAACGCGTCGCAGTTCACGAAACGGGCGCCTGCTGCGGACACGTCCTCGGTTCGCACTCGGACGCTCACCCGAACCAGGCGAGCCCCGCCTACGTCGACGACCCGAGTGGGCGAGAGAAACTCTCGCGTCGCGGAGTCGGCCGCCAGAAGCAGCGAGCCGCTGTCCACATGGGCGACACTGGATGGGCCGGCCCCGGTGCTGGCGCCTAGATCGAGCTTCCAGCCGCGCAAGCTAGGGTCCGCGAAGTGCTCGTCGAGCAGCGCTCCCACCGTCGACCCATGCGCCGAGGCCCGCGCGTGCGGAGCCGGGGGCGACGGCATGCACGCGGCTACAACGCCAGCCACGGCGACTGCGGCCACGAAGCGAGAGATCACGGTAGGGCAGTAGCTCACGAAGCAGGGGGCCTCAAGACAGAGTGCCGCTGCCTCAGGCACTCGCCGACGCCGATCAGTGCGTCGGGCGTACCCGCCTCGAGCATCTGCTGCAGAAACGACTCGGCGAGTTCGTCGTCAGGAGTCGCCGACGAGGTTGAACTGGATGTTGAACCCTCGCGCGATGTTGGCGACGCTGCCCTCGATGTACTCACACTGCGTCTTGTTCTCCGCGGCGCCGCTCCGGCCGATATTGAACCAGAGCATGTCCGGGCTATCATTGAGCAGATCGCCGGACCCGGGGGAAAGGAAGAGATCGTGAACCTGTTCGAGCGAGAACGCGCAGCGGGGGAGGCAGAGGGCCTCGCCAAGGGCCAGGCAGAG
>JBEKGQ010001002.1:0-2604 GCA_050012715.1 Polyangiaceae bacterium | reverse complement strand
CTCGCCCTCGGGAAGCGCGGCCGACGCTGGCTCGCCGCGGAGCACCTTGCGCATCGCCTCCTGCGCCGGGACCCACGCCGCGCGCATCCGCGTCGACGTGGGCATCGGCTCGGCGAGACCGGCGGCGACGTGGAACGCGGCGAGGCGCGTGTCCTTCGCGACGGCGGGGTCCGTCCACGCGGCGGAGGTGGCGACGACCTGGTGGGCCTCGGTCGCCCGGCGCACCGCGGACTCGGGGCCCCCGAGCCACCGCGCGAGCGCGCGCGCCTCGGGCTTCGCCGCGCCCTGCGGGGACAGCATGACCGCCTCGACGGTGAGCGGCGGCTTCATGGGGAGGCCCGTCTCGCCGATGGCGGGCAGCGGCTCGACGTGGAAGGCCACGCGATCGCCGAGGTCGGCGGCGAGCCACGGACCGTCGATGGCGGTGGCGGCCCGGCCGCTCGCGAAGAGCTGCTTCACGAGCGCGCCGCTCGGCTCGGACGGAACCACGTGCCGCTCGGTGAGGTCCCGGACGAAGAGGATCGACCGCTCCGCCTCGGGGCCGACGAAGCCGTAGCTCCCGTCGGGGTGCAGCAGCGCCCCGCCGAACCCGGAGAGGATCGCGGCCTGGTAGTACGGGTTCTCGGCCTCGTAGACGAGCGGGTAGGACCCGTCCGGAAGGAAGCGGCGGAGCGCGACGATCATGTCGACGGACGTGACGGGCGTGCGCACCTTGAGCGTGCCGCGCGCGCCCATGTCGAACTCGGTGACGAAGTAGTCGTCGTTCACGTAGAGGGCGACGCACTTGCTCGCGAGGGGCACCCCCCAGCGAGCCCCGTCGAGCGTCACCGCGCGGACGGCGGTCGCGCCGTAGGCGGCGACGTCGTCGTCGGGAAAGGCGTCCCCCGCCTCGGCGACGACGTGCTGCTGCCGGTAGATGCCGAGCCGCTCGTGCGCGTCGATGAACAGATCCGGCCCGTGGGCGTGCGGCACCGACGCGGCGAGCTTCGCCGAGTACGCGTCGAACGGCACCGCGAGGAGCTCGACGTGGACGCCGTGCTCGGCCTCGTAGTCCTTCACGAGCCCGGCGAGCGCGCGCTCCTCCGCCCCGCGGTACGAGTGCCACAGGACGACCGACGGCGGCTCGGCGCACCCCTGCGCCATGAACACGCAGAAGAGAGAGAGGAATAGGCCGCAGAGCCGCAGAGCCGCCGAGAGAAGAGGGATGGATGGCTCTCCGAATCCCGACTCTTCTCTGCGACTCTGCGGCTCTGCGGCCTTCTCCCAAAGGCGCAACGGTTACCTCGCGTCGAGCGCGGCGCCGGTCTTCGGGTCGAAGAGGTGCACCCTCGCCGGCTCGACGGTGAGCGGCAGCTCGCCGCCGCCCTTCACGCGCTTCGCGTCGGCCGCCTCGAGGCGCGCGACGATGCGCGGGCCGCTCGCGCGCAGCCACCCGTACGCGAAGGCCTCGAAGCCGAGGGCCTCCACGAGCTCCACCTTCAGCGTCGCCGCCGCCGCTTCGGGCGCGCACACCGCGAGGTCGTGCGGGCGCACGCCCACGTCGACGGCGCGCCCTTCCACCAGCGCATCGCCGTAGCGCTCCTCGTCGACCGCGGTGGTGATGCCCCCGCCGTCGGCGATCCATCGGCCGTCGCGCCGCGCGAGCTTCCCCTCGACGAGGTTCATCTGCGGAGAGCCGAGGAACGTCGCGACGAAGCGCGACCGCGGCCGCTCGTAGACCTCCAGCGGGGCGCCCTTCTGCTCCACCAGGCCGCCGTTCATGACCCACAGCGTGTCAGCGAGGGTCATCGCCTCCACTTGATCGTGCGTCACGTAGAGCGTGGTCGCCCCGAGGCGGTCGTGGAGCCGCCGGATCTCGACGCGCACCTCGGCCCGGAGCGCGGCGTCGAGGTTCGAGAGCGGCTCGTCGAAGAGGAAGATGTTCGCGCGCCGCACGATGGCGCGCCCCATGGCCACCCGCTGCCGCTGGCCGCCCGAGAGCTGCTTGGGCAAGCGCTCCAGGAGCGAATCGAGCCCCAGCATGGCGCTCGCGTCCTTGATCCGCGACGCGATCTCGGCCGGCGGGACCTTCCGGAGCTTGAGGCCGAAGGAGAGGTTGTCCCTCACCGAGAGGTGCGGGTAGAGCGCGTACGACTGGAAGACCATCGCCACGTCGCGATCGCGCGGCGGGAGCTCGGTCACGTCCTTCCCCGCGAGCTCGATCGTGCCCGCGTCGGCCGTCTCGAGCCCCGCCACGAGGCGGAGGAGCGTGCTCTTGCCGCAGCCGCTGGGTCCGACGAGGACGGCGAAGGCCCCCTCGCGGATCTCGACGTCCACCCCGCGGAGGATCGGGTTCGCGCCGAATGCCTTGGTCACGCCGCGGATGGCGCAGCGCACCGGTCGCGCAGCCTCGCGCGGACTCTCGATGGGCGTGTCGAGCGCGGGCGGCTTGCCCTGCGTCGAGGCCGCCGTGATGGCCCCCGGGTTCGACATGGTGGTCAGCCGTTATGACTCAGCGCTGAGTGACTAGCACGCGAGAGAGAGAAACAGGGAGAGAAGGAGAGAAGGAGACGGGGGGGCAAGCCAGCGGCAGAAGACCGGGCTCGAACCCCACCCCCTCCTTCC
>JBEKGQ010001001.1:0-2604 GCA_050012715.1 Polyangiaceae bacterium | reverse complement strand
GGAGCCGGGCGTCCCCACCGCGACCGCGCGCCCCCCCCACGACAGCCCGCCGTCCGTCTCGCTCTCGCCCGCGGGCGTCAGCGCAGCCGCGGCGTCGACCGCAGCGGCGAGGACTCGGCCCCGGGCGTCCACCGGAGGTCCACGTCGACGTCCACCAGGGCGACCCCCTTGCGGGTGCCCGCCTCGACCGGCGGCCGCGACGTCGCCAGCGGCGACCCCACGCCCTTGAGCCGCACCAGCTCCTCCACGTACGCCCCCTGGACCGCCGAGAACCAGGGCAGCACGTACGCCGGCAGCCGCCGCCGGTGCAGCACCACGTGCCCCGGCCCCGCCGTCTCCGCCGCGAGCTCCCCCGCCTCCAGGTACTGCACCGCGAAGCGAACGAGGAACGCGGGCAGCCCGTCGAGGGTCATCTCCTCGAAGGGGCGCCGGTACACGTGGCGGGCGTCGTACCTCGCCTGCGCGACGCCCTGCGCCTCCGCGACGGCCTCCGTCGGCTTGCCCAGCACGCGGGCGATCGCCACGTGGATGGGCAACATCGGCAGGATGTCGTAACGGCTCGCGGCCAGGAACGCCTGGCGCACGAACGACGAGATCGCGGCGTCCTCGAGCTCCTCGTCGACCGTCGCCAGCCCTCCGGGCACCTTGCGCTCGATCAGCCGCACGACCCCCCGGTAGGCGATCCCCTTGATGTGGAACGTGCTCGACCCCGGCGGCCCGGGCAGCTTCGGCGCGGGCGGAGGGATGCCGACCACGGTGTCGGCCGCCATCGTGTCGCTGTGGCGCCAGGTCGGATCGTCCTCGGTCGTCGCCTCGCCGAAGTCGCGACCCCACAGGCTGGCCGTCGCCATGTCCGCGAACGGGAGGAGCGCCCGCGCGAAGGCCCGCACGTCGGGGAAGCGATCGCCGGGCTCGCGCGACAGGGCGCGGATCACCGCGTCGTCGATCCCCGAGGGAAGCTCCGGCTCGAGGGCGCTGGGGACGACCACCGGCGCGTAGCGGACCGCCTCGAGGAGCTCGCGCGGATCGCCGCGGTGGAACGGCACGTGCCCGGTCACCATCTCGTAGAGGATCACCCCCAGCGAGTACTGGTCCGACGCCGGGCCCACGCCCGCGCTGCCGAACGTCTGCTCCGGCGCCATGTACTCGAGCGTCCCCACCACCGCGCCCGACTCGGTGAGCACCGGGGCGCCCTCCTCGGTCAGCAGCTTGGAGAGCCCGAAGTCGACGATCTTCGGCAGGATCTCCCCGTGGCGGTCGCGCGCGAGGAAGATGTTCGCCGGCTTGAGATCGCGGTGCACGATGCCGCGGTCGTGCGCGAACGCGAGCGCCGACGCGACCGGGAGGAAGATCGCGAGCGCCGCCTCGACGCCCTCCTTCTTCACGCGCCGCAGGTGGGACGCGAGGTCCTCCCCCTGCAGGCGCTCCATCACGAGGTAGGCGCTCTCGCCGTCGACCCCGACGTCGAGGATGTTCACGACGTGGGGGTGCGATAGCGTCGCCGCGAGCTGGGCCTCGCGGACGAAGCGCGCCCGCATCGCCTCGCTCTGGGCGATGTGCTCGTGCAGCACCTTCAGGGCGACCGGCTTGCCGAGCCCGACGTGGCTGCCCTCGAAGACGCTCCCCATGCCGCCGTGGCCGATGAGCGCGCCGACCTCGTAGCTGCCGAGGCGGGTGCCCTTCAGGAGCTCACTGCGCGTCGGCGGGCCGGGCATGGCGGAGTCGAGAATGACGGTAGCCGTAGGCGAAGTAGAGGACGAGCCCCAGCAGCAGCCACCCGGCGAAGCGGACCCAGGACGTGACGGGCAGGTGGTAGACGAGGAAGAGGCACGACCCGATGCCGAAGAGAGGCACGAGCCACCGTCCGAAGGGGACGCGGAACGGCCGGGCCCGCCCCGGATCCCGCGAGCGCAGGATGATGATGCCGGCGCACACCAGGATGAACGCGAAGAGGGTCCCGATGTTCGAGAGGTCGACCATCTCGTCGATGCTGACGAAGGCGCTGACGCCGCCGACCAGGACGCCGGTGAGGATGGTGGAGACGTGGGGCGTGCGGAAGCGGGGGTGAACCCGGGTGAAGACGGGGGGCAGGAGCCCGTCGCGCGCCATCGCGAAGAGGATGCGAGGCTGGCCGAGCTGGAAGACGAGGAGCACCGCGGTCTGCGCCACGACCGAGCCGGCCGCCACGACGCCCACCGTCCACCCCGGCATGTGCACGTACGACATGGCGACGGTCAGCGACTCGGCGCGTTGCCCCTCGGTGAGACCCACCACCGCCGGGTACGGCATGAGCCCCGAGAAGACGCCGCCGATGACGACGTAGATGATGGTGCACACGATGAGCGAGCCGATGATCCCGAAGGGCATGTCTCGCCCCGGGTTCTTGCACTCCTCGGCGCACGTCGAGACGGCGTCGAACCCGATGTAGGCGAAGAAGATGATCGCGGCCCCGCCGGCGATCCCGGAGAAGCCGTTGGGGGCGTACGGGTGCCAGTTCCCGGGGTCCACGTACCGGGCGCTCACGAAGACGAAGAAAGCGAGGACGGCGAGCTTGATGACGACCATCACCGCGTTGAACCGCGCGGATTCCCGGACCCCCCACAC
>JBEKGQ010001000.1:0-2606 GCA_050012715.1 Polyangiaceae bacterium | reverse complement strand
ACCTCGGCAAGCGAAGCACGCCCGAAGAGGTGCTCATGCGCGTCCACGAGGTCCTCGAGCCGCACGCGCGGTTCGAGCGCCGGATGCAGAAGGAAGGCCCGGTGCGGGGTCGGCTCGACGGCACGGCGCCGTACCGGCTCCTCCGGCTCGCGTGCGCCACGCACGGCGATTCCCGCCTGACCCTGCGATGCACGCCCAACACGTACGAGGTGCGGGTCCGCGACGGCCAGCCGCGCTCCGCGACGCGCATCACGTCCGACGGCGCCGTGCTGCACGGGCCGCATGCGCTCGCCTCGCTCCTCGGTGAGCGGGTGGGCCGCTTCACGCTCAACCCCGAGCGCGCGCCCATCGATCCGGACCTCAGCGGGAGCCTCCACCAGCAGATCGCCGCGTGTGTCGCGCGCTCGCGAGGCGCGGCGAGCGTCCCCCGACTCGGCGCCCAGCCCGCCGCGATCCAGCCACCGAGCGCGCCTCCGCCGCCGCCCGTCCTCGATATCCCCATCGACGTGGCGCCGCTCGTCGTGGAGCGTCCGACTCGAACCGTACCCCTCGCGCCGCGCCCCTTCGTCCCCTCCTTCGCTCCGCGGGTCGTCACCGTGACCCCTCGCGCCACCGCGGAGCACACCTTGCCGCTCGCGCGTCCGGTCGCCGCGCCGCGCCCGGTGGTCTCCATGCCGCCGGCGACCTCCTACGAGCCGCAGCCGACGATGCGCCGCTCGTGGGGCGTCTCCCTCCGGTGGGTCGGCGTCGCCGCCGTCGCCGTGCTCGGCCTGGTACTGGGCGCCGGTGTCCGCGCTTTGCGTGCGCAGCCGGCGCCTTCGCCCGTCCCCGCCGCCGCCACCGTTCCCGTCGCAGCCGCCGCCGTCGCCGCACCGCGCTGACGGCGAGCGGCCGGTGCCGCCGAGCGCGCCGCGCCGGCGCCTACTGCTTGGCCTGAGCGGAGGCGGCGCCGGGATAGAGCTTGCCCCAGAGCGAGTCGCCCGTGTCGAGCGTCCCGTCGTGGAGGACGAGCATGCGCTCCAGCTCCGTCTTGTGCACGAGGCGTCCGGCGGCGTCGGTCGCCTTCACCTGCTCGAAGAGCTTGATGCCGTCGGGCGTGTACTGCGGCGACGCCGTCAGCTGGTAGGCCACCTGCCCCATGACGCCCGGCTCCGACCCGGCCGCGAAGGCGCGCTTCTCGGTGATGAGCGTCGTCAGCCGCGCGAGCTTGCCGAAGCGCGGGAGAAACAGCGACACGTTCGTCTCGCAGGCGCTCGTCTTCGCTTGCCCCTGGCACCCGTCGTCGCTCGCCGAGATGAGCACCTCGGTGCCCAGGCGCTCGGCCTGCAGGGTGAGCTGCCCGTTCGACCGACGATAGGCGCCGACCGCGTAGACCTCGGCGAAGTCCTCCTTCGCGCGGACCAGGGCCAGCGGTCCGGCCTCGCTCCCGTCGGGCCAGCGGTGGGTGCGCAGCCACACGATGCGGACGCGATCCCCGCCATTTCCGAACACGGCATCGCCGGACTGGACGTCGATGGGCGTGCCCCGCGTGGTCCCGCCGGTGAACACCGGATCGTCGAAGACCTTGAACCCCGTGCAGGGCAGCGCATTCGTCGCGAGCTTGTGGTTCGTCGCGTCATACGCCGGGAAGACGAGCTGCCAGTACTGGTCTTCCGTGAGGTTACGCATCGTCTGCCCGGCGCCGTGGGTGCGGGACGGGAGCGGGAGGATGCACGCCGGAACCGGCGCCATCCCCCGGGCTTCATCCTCGATTCGAGGCGGCCGGTTGGTCTCGCATGCGGTCGTCGCCGTCGCCCCCAGGGCGCCGGCCACTACCAAGAAAACCCATCCGATTCGGAGACTTGAGGACATTGGAAGGCCTGGTCACCCGTTTGGAGACAGTGACTGCGATCGGGAGCGTGCGCACATACACTATCCTCGGCGGTGACGCGCAGGCAACTTTGCGCGGGCCCACTGGCGCGGGAACCACATTCGCGAGAGGATGCGGTCCGGTTCGCACAACACTCATTCAGGTCTAGGGAGGCGCAAAGCAACCATGGCAGCGAAAGACGTCAAACAGTTTCTTCTCACGATCCAGTTCAAGACCCAGGGCAAGATCACTGGCGACGCGACGGCGAAGCAGGGCCCCCTCGACATGACCACGGGTCTGCAGTGCCACGCGTTCGAATACCTCGTCGAGTCGCAGTTCGACGCGGGCAGCGGAATGCTCACCGGTCGCCGCAAGCACTCCGCCCTCCGGATCGTGCGCGAGGTCGACTCGGCGTCGCCGCTGCTCTGGCAGGCCCTCTGCACGAACGAGAACCTCGTCGCCGCGACGCTCTCGTTCGCGCGCCCCGACGGCACGGGCAAGCTGGCCCTCCACACGACGATCGCGCTCACCGGCGGCGCCATCGTCAAGTACCGCACCTGGCACGGCATCCTGCCGGGCAGCGGCGACGAGCTCGAGCAGCTCCACACGAACGAGCTCGAGGAGTTCGACCTGGTCTTCCAGAAGCTGACCTACTCGAACACGATCAAGTCCAAGTCGGCGCAGGACGACTGGAACGCGATGACCTGAGGTCACCCCGGCGTGGCGGCGCGCCCCCGACGCGGGGGTGCGCCGCAGC
>JBEKGQ010000999.1:0-5231 GCA_050012715.1 Polyangiaceae bacterium | reverse complement strand
GGCACGCGACGCCAGCCACGTCGCGCTCGGGCGGCCTCCCGGCGCGCGCGCGAGGAGCGCCTCGACCCAGCGGGCCGGCTCGCTCTTGCCCACCCACGCCCCGATGGTGGCCACCGGCTCGCTGGCCTCCGCCACCGCGGGATCGAGGATCTCGGCCAGCACGAGACCGAGCGCCCAGAGGTCCGCCGCCGGCCCTGCCTCTCCGCGATCGCGGAGCTCGGGCGACGCGTAGCGCGGGGTGCCGCCGAGGGCCTCCGCGCCCACGTCGGCGGCGAGGCCGAGGTCGATGAGCGTCGCGCCGCGATCCTCGGCCGCGTCGCGCGACGGCTTGTGCGAGGAGCGCAGCACGTTCTGCGGCTTCACGTCGCCGTGGCGGATCCCCGCCTCGTGCAGCTCCTCGAGCGCTCGCCCCACGCCGTGCGCCACCACCGCCGCCAGCCGCTCGCGGTCTGCCCGCGCCGGGAGCGCCTTCGGATCGACCGGCGAGCCCGCGACCCACTCGGTCGCGAGGAAGCCCGCGCCCGCGTCGAGCAGCGCCGGGCCCCACCGCCGCGCGATGCGTGCCAGGAGCGTCGCCTCCCTCGCCACCGCGCGGGGCGAGGCGTCGTCGGCGCGCGCCAGCTTCAGCGCGACGAGCTGCCCGCCGGCGGCGTGCCGCGCCCTCCAGACCACCGAGGTGGCGCCCTCGCCGATGCGCTCCAGCGCTTCCCAGGGAGGAATGGGGCGGGGCTCCGCCAACTTATCTGACATCGGCGAGTCCACGCCCGAATAGGTTAGCGCAAGCGCGAGAAGCATCGTTCGGCAACTCCGGTGCTCCCCCATGGCCGCGCCGGCGGGGGTCCGTCATCGTGCATGGTCGCCGTCAACTTCCGTTGGCGGCGATGGGGACGCTTTTGGGGCGGCAAGCGTACTTGCCCGGCAGGGTGTCGCGCTGCAGCATGGGTTTCGCCTTGTCCGTCGTGCTGCCCTGCCCGAGGCAGCAGAGGTGTCTTCGATGACCGGTCCGAAACGCAAAGCGCACGCGCCCGTGGAGGCCACGCAGGAGCTTCAGGCTCTCGACGTGCTCGAGCTCGTCGAGACGCTCAAGAAGGCGCCGGCTCCGGGTCCCGAGGCGGCTACTGCACGGTCCGCGCCGGTCGTCATCCGCAAGTCGCTCACCTCCAACTCGTCGATCGCCCCGGTCGGGCTCGATCTGGCGCCGCAGCGCGCGGCCGCCGACGAGGAAGTGAACCCGACGATGGAGATCCGCTTGCCGGTGCGGCGGCGTCGGCTGGGCGGAATCGTCATCGGGGCCATCGCCGGGTGCGCGCTCATCCTCGTCGCCGCCGGGATCGCGCGCGTGGGTCACGCGAGCAGCGCCCCGGACACCGCGTCGTCGCCGGCCACGACGACCGCCGCCGCGGCCACCACGACGGCGGCGGCCACCGCCCCGTCCGACACCGCCCCGTCCACGACGAGCACCTCGACGATCACCCCGCCGGCCGCCACCGGCGCGGCCCCCGGCGACCCGTCCAGCAGCACCGGCACGGTGCGCCTCGATCGCCCCGCCCTTCCTGGCCACGTATGGCTCGACGGCAAGAAGCTCCAGGCGAAGTCGGCGCTCGTCAGCTGCGGCACGCACCTCATCAAGGTCGGCCGCGGCCGCCGTGGCCACCGCCGCCGCCCCCGCCACGTAGCCCTTGCGCCGGGAATCCGACACGACCTCCTGCCGGGACTTGCTCATGCCTTCAAGGTGCGGCTTCCTCCGCGCGCGCGCAATCCCGGCGTGGGCCGCTCATCCATGCCCCATCAAGGCAGCGTCATCCCGCGACCGTGCGCGCGCGTCCAGCGCGCGACGACGTCGACGTCGCCCGGCGACAGGTCCGCGTCGAAGCGCGGCATGTGCTTCTTCAGGTCCGCGTCGAGGGCCTTCTCGCGGTACGTCGCGACCGTCGCGGGGTTGGCCACCTGGGCCCGCGTCCATGCGATCGACCCGTAGCGGGAGAGCTCCGGGGCCACGTCGGAGCCGTTGACGTCGCCGTCGCCCTTCCAGAGGTGGCAGTTCGCGCAGCGGTTGCTCACGATCTTCTCCCCGGTGGCGCGCGTCGCCTCGTCCATCGCCCGCGGCGGGTCGCCCGGCTCGTCGCCCTCCGCGGCGAGGAAGAGCGCGATCGCCTTCCGGTCCGACTCGCTCGGCACCATCGGCTTCCAGGGGTCGGTCGCCGGCTTGTCCTTCGGGCGGACGTCGATGCTCGGCATGTTCCCCTTGAACGGGCCGCGCCCGAAGTACTCGGGGGCGTCGGGATCGTGGATCATCGCCGCGATCCACTCCGGCGTGCCCCAGCCGTCGAGCTTCGACGCGGTCGCCTTCTCCGCGTCGCCGAGGTCGCCGAGGACGTGGCAGCTCGCGCAGTGCTGATCGAAGAGGTCCCGCCCGCGGAGTTCCGGATCCGCGCGGACCATCGCCAGCGCACCTTCGGGGGGCACGCCGCCCATGGCCAGCCGCGCCGCCGCCGCGGCGCGGAGCTCCGCCTTCGCCTGTTGCTTGCGGAACACCTCGTCGTGCGCGTCCTTGCGCACCGCCATGCCGCCGAGCACGACCGCGCCGGCGAAGAACAGGACGACCGGCGCGACGACGACCACCACGCGCGGGCGGCCCGGCCGGTCGAGCCACGGCAGGAGCGCGAGGTAGAGGCCCGCCACCATCGGCGCCAGCGTCGTCCCGAAGAACTCGCCGGCTCCGTGGAACAGCTTCCGCAGCTCGTAGAGCGTCATCAGGAACCACTCGGGGCGCGCCGGGTAGTCCCCCATCGGATCCGCCGGGGCCTCGAGCGGCGCGCCGTGGGCGCGCCCGGCCATCGCGAAGAGCGCGACGAGGACCACCACCGCAACGAGCCCGTTGCGCGCGAGCTCCGCCCCGCGCGTCGTCTTCGCGCTCGCCGCGTCGGTCCACCCGTGCCGCGCCACGACCGCCCGCCTCACGAGCAGCATGCCGACGAGCAGCACCGGCAAGAGCAGGACGTGCATCGCGTAGAGGCGCGAGAGCCCCATCGCGCCGAGCTCCGTACCTCCCTGCATCATCTGCTGCACCCAGCTGCCGACCCCCGGCGCGAGCCCAACGATGTTCCCTTCGACGACGCGCGACCACCAGCCGCGCTCGTCCCACGGCAGGACGCCGCCGGTGATCGCCTCGCCGACCGCGAGACCGAGGATGCCGAGCGTCAGCCACCACGCGACCTCGCGCGGCTTGCGGTAGCTCGCGACGAACGCCCCGTGCACGATGTGGAGCGCCGCGAGCACGATGAGCGACTGCGCCGCCCAGAAGTGGAGCCCGCGGACGACCCACCCGCGCTCCTGGACGAACTGCACATAGTGCACGCTCGCCCACGCCGCCTGCGGCGAGGCGCCGTACGCCGTCATGAGCGTCAGCCCGGTCAGCGCCAGCACCGCCACGCACGTCGCCACCGACGCGGCCATCGCCTTCGCCCACGGCGCGCCGCCCACGACCGGGTGGTCCACCCACCCGCGCGCGGCCGTACGCCAGCCGGTTCGCTCCTCCAGCCAGTCCCCGAGACGCGCGAGCTTGCTCATCAGCCCACCGGCGCCTTGTCGGGCGTGCCCTGACGGAAGCGCTGGAAGTCGACGAGGACGAAGCCGTCCTCCACCTTCGTCGCGAGCGTGTCGAGGTCGCGCGGCGACGGGCCGTCGAGGCGCTTGCCGTCCACGTCGAAGGACGAGTCGTGGCACGGGCAATTGAAGCCCGGCGCGCCCGAGCGCAGGCCCACCGCGCACCCGAGGTGCGGGCACGTCGTGCTCCATGCCGTCACCTGGTCGCCCTTGCGCACGAGCCACGCGGCGCCGAGCTGCATCTGCTTCTCGAGCGTCCAGGCGTCGCGGTGGTCCGCGACGAGCGACACGCGCCGCGGCTCGCCCTCCGGCAGGGCGTCGAGCTTCACCGTCTTGATCCACCGTCCCGCCGCCGCGCCGCCGTGAGCCGGAGCGGTCACGAAGCGGACGGTCGTCACCGTCAGCGCGCCGCAGCCGACCGCACCCCCCACCGCGGCGATGACGCGGAGCGCCCCTCGCCGATCTGTCTTCGCTTCTGCCACCGCCGCAGGTTACCAGCGGCCCCGGCGCTTGGTGCGCCGACGTTTGGCGCGGAGTGTTGAAGGACTTCCTCCGCTACTACGCGGAGCGGCTCGCGACGGTGGAGATCAACAACACATTCTACCGCATGCCGACGCCCGCGCTCATCGACGGGTGGGCGAGCGAGGTGCCGGAGACGTTCACCTTCGCGGTGAAGGCGCCGCAGCGGATCACCCACTTCGCCAAGCTCGTCGACGCGGCCGCGACCACCGAGGTGTTCGTGCGCACGGCGTCGCGCCTCGGCGCGCGCCTCGGGCCGATGCTGTTCCAGCTCCCGCCGTTCCTGAAGAAGGACGTCCCCCGGCTCGCGTCGTTCCTCGACGCCACGTGCGCGCTGCCCGGCACGCGCCCCGGCGGTCACCGCATCGCGATGGAGTTCCGGCACGCGTCGTGGTTCGACGACGAGGTGTGGACGGTCCTCCGCGACCACGGCGTCGCGCTTTGCGTCGCCGAGGGCGAGAGCGTCGTGTCGCCGCTCGTCGCCACCGCCGACTGGGGCTACGTGCGCCTGCGGAGGGACGAGTACCCGGATGCGCTGCTCGCGGACTGGGCGAAGAAGCTCGCCGCGCAGCCGTGGAAGGAGGCCTACGTCTACGTGAAGCACGACGACGGCGACGCCCCGGGCGTCGCGAAGCGGCTCCTGTCGATGCTCTCGGCCGCACCCGGAGACGAGAAAGAAGGAGGGTAGGAGACAAGGAGGAATCTGGCCGGGCCCTTCGACCAGCCAACCCCTCTTCTCTTTCTCCTTTCCTCCTTCCCTCCTTTGACTCTCTCTCTGATCAGACGGGCAGCCGCTGCTTGCTCGCGAGCACCCCGGCGTAGAGGTCCCCACGCTTCGCCACGCGCGCGGGGACCGTCTTGATCGTGAACCGCGTGGGGTCGAGCGCCTCGGTGACCTCGTCCCACGTGACGGGGGTCGACACGACGGCGCCGTCGCGGGCGCGGATGGTGTACGGCGCGACGATGGTGCGGCCCTCGCCGTTCTGGCCGTAGTCGACGTAGAGCTTGCCGCCGCGCTTCTCCTTCATGCGCTCCACGGTGGCGATCTTCGGGAGCACCTTCGCCACCGCGCGCGCCACCTGCTCCGCGAAGCCGGTGGCCTGGTC
>JBEKGQ010000998.1:0-3607 GCA_050012715.1 Polyangiaceae bacterium | reverse complement strand
CGACACGGACCCGGCGCTCTACGTCTACGGCGCCCTGCCGGGCCTCGACGCGCTGAGGCACGCGTTCGCGCGCGAGCTCGCCACGAAGGAGCGCGGCCCCGCCGAGGTGGACCCGATGCGTCACGTGCTCGTCGGCGCCGGGGCGACGCACGCCATCTACTGCGCGCTGCGGTCGGTGCTCGATCCGGGCGACGAGGTGATCGTGGCCGCGCCGTATTGGCCGCTCTCGGTCGGCGTCATCCGCGCCGCGGGGGGCGTCCCGGTCGAGGTCCCGCTGACGTCGCGCCTCTACGAGGACCCCGGCGCCAGCGCGGCCGAGCTCGTCGAGCGTGCGATCACGCCGCGGACGCGGGGGCTCTACCTCATCTCGCCGAACAACCCCGACGGCTACGTCTACACCCACGCGCAGCTGCGCGACCTGGCGGCTCTCGCCGTCGCGCGCGACCTCTGGGTCCTCTCGGACGAGGTGTACGCCGACTACGTGTACGAGGGCGCCCACGCGTCGATCGCGCGGATGCCCGGCATGGAGGAGCGGACGCTGAGCGCGTACTCGCTGTCCAAGAGCCACGCGCTCGCCGGGGCGCGCGTCGGGTTCCTCGTGGCGCCCGAGCGCGTCGTGGCCCTCGCGCGGCGCGTCGCGACGCACACCGTCTTCAACGTGCCGGTAGCTTCCCAGCGCGTGGCGCTCGCTGCGCTGAACGGGCCGGAGGAATGGATGCGCGAAGCGCGTCTCGCCTACGCGAGCGCGCGCGACGCCACGATGGCGGCTCTGGCGGGCTCCGGGGTGCGGGCCTTCGCGCCGAAGGGGGGGAGCTACGTCTTCGTCGACTTCGCGCCGGTGCTGCACTGGAAGCCGCTGCGGGGGCTGCTCGAGGCGGCCATCGACGAAGGCGTGCTCCTGGCGCCGGGCGACGGATGTGGGGAAGCGTACGCCGCATGCGCGAGGCTGTGTTTCACCTCCGTTCCGCCCGAGCGCCTGGCGACAGGGGTGAACCGCGGACCACGTCGACCTGGTCGCGGACTACGTCGACCTGGTCGCGGACCACGTCGACCTGGTCGCGGACTACGTCGACCTGGTCGCGGACCACGTCGACCTGGTCGCGGACTACGTCGACCTGGTCTCGGACTACGTCGACCTGGTCGCGGACTACGCGGTCGCATCTCTTCGCCGGGTCGACGTAGTCCGGCACTACGCGGTCGCATCTTTTCACTGCGTCGGGTCAGTCGGGGACTGCGCGGTCGACCCCGTTCGCTCCGGCCGTCCGGCGCCGTCTCAGCCGGCCGAGGCCCATCGCTCCGACCACGAGGCCCAGCGCAATGCCGCCCCCTGCTTCCGTCAGGCGGCGCGAGCATCCCGCTCCGCCGACCATCGATCCGAGCATGGGCGACGCCTCCTGCGTCCGAGGCGGCAACGGCTCCGGCGGGCGACCCAGGATGATCCCCAGGAGCTGCCGCCGCGCCTCGAAGAACGGCGCGCCGCGCGAGCCCCACGACGGCGGGTCGCCCGCCTTCGCCTCGTCGAACGCCGCGGGCACGAGCCACCGGGCCACCGCGTCGGCCCGCGCCGGGTCGCGCTCGCGCGCCATCTGGAGGTAACCCGCGTCCTCGAGGCCGCGCCGCCAGTTCTTCAGCCGGATCGACGCCAGCACCCCCTCGAGGCCGAGCGAGTGGTCGTCGAAGGCGTCGCGCTGGCTGCCCGGGTAGAGCAGCATGCCCTCGCCGTTGGCCCACTCGCTCTCGCTGCGGAAGGACTCGGCGTCCTCGAAGGGATCGATCGGCACGTCGCCGTGCTCCGAGTACCAGTCGTTCGAGCCGCGGAGCACCCAGCGAGGGACGCGGAACATCGCGCTGAGCCAGCCATTGACCCGCGGCGAGACCGCGTCGTCGTCGATGAGGAACGTCCCCGTGTGCGGCCGGACGCCGCCGTAGACCCAGGGTTCCTTTCCCTGCGCCCGCGCCGCGTTCACCTGGGTGACGTCGAACGACGCGCGCATCATCGGCACGTCGACCGGCTGCGCCGTCGGATCCTGCGTGCACGTCCAGCCGACGCGCACGCGGTGGAGCGTCGCGTCCTCGGAGTCCCGGATGAGCGCGCGCCAGCCCGCTCCCCAGGAGCCCGAGCACTGGTCGTCGGCCGCGTAGAGGAACATGTCCGTCGGCCCGAGGAGCTTCTCGTCGGCCACCCGGTCCGCGACCGCTTGGATGCGCTGCAGCGTCCCCTCGTCGGGGCCTCCGAACGCCCCGTGCGCGCCGATGGCGAGGACCCCGTCGCCCATGCCGACCGCCGGGCCGACGTACCCCTGGCCCTCGGTGTAGAGGGCCCCGGACAGCGACGGGTACGCGCGATCGACGTCCGCCGGCAGCGTGGCGTCGTTCATCGGGGCGATGCGGTGCGCGTGGAGGAGCTGCCAGAGCTGCCGCTCCGCGCGCGGGCCGACGCGCTGCTCGAGGACCTCGTGGTCGTAGGCGAGCGCGGTGGCGACGGTGCGATCCGGCAGCGTCGCGTCGGCGACCTCGAGCTCCACCGGCATGCGCGCCAGCACGAAGTCCCCCTGACGGACGACGACGTCGCCGCGGTAGGTGCCCGCGGGCTGCCGCGCCGGGACCTGGAGATCGATCCACACGATGCCGTTCTGCCGCGGCCCGATTTGCAAGGGGTACGGGCTCTTCAGGTCGCGGGAGATCTCCACCGGCACGAGGGCGTCGGGGACGGGGCCCACCCACTCGCCCTCGGGCGGTCCCGAGCCGGCTTCCCAGCCGACCGACTGGCCGCGCGTATTGCTGCCGGAGGCGCGCCGCACGTCCACGAAGTGCTCCACGAACCGCTCGATGCGGCCCGACGCGGCCGTCGCGCCGCGCGCCGAGGGCGGACCCTCCACGAGCTTCGCGCCGTCGGGGCCCTCGAGCTCGGGCAGCTCCACCGTCACGCCGTCGAGCTGCCCGTCGTCCGCCTGCACGACGACCTGGAACGCGACCGTCTCGTTCCGCATCGCGAAGAGCTCCGCCGCTCCGCCGGGCTGCCAGATGGGGTTGCCGTCGCCCTTCTCGAACGGCGTCGACACGGCGTCGCGACGGATCTTCTCGCCGTCGTCGACCATCCAGACCGTCGCCGCCTCCGCCCGCCGGGAGACGAACGCCGCCGCCAGGAGCACCATCGAGGCCGAGACGAGCGCGGTCCGCATGGCGTCACCCCGTGCGGGCGATGAACTGGGCCACCACCTGCCCCAGCTCCTCGCCGGCGTCTTCCTGGAGAAAGTGCCCCGCCCGCGCGATCGTCACGTGCGACTGACCGGCCGCGCCCGGGATGCGCTCGTGCATCGGCCGGAAGGCGCCCTTCGTGACCGGGTCCGAGTCGCTGAACGCGGTGAGGAACGGCTTCTCGAAGCGCTCGAGCGCGCTCCACGCCGCGCGGTTCGCCGCGCTCGCGGGATCGTCGGGCCGCGTCGGCACCAGCAGGGGAAACTGCCGCGCCCCGCTCTTGTAGGTCTCGTCGGGGAACGGCGCCTCGTACGCCGCCACGACGTCCGCGGCGACGGGCCGCGCGCACCCCGTCTGGATGATCCTTCCCACCGGCAGCACCTCCGTCCTCTGGGAGAACGCCTGCCAG
>JBEKGQ010000997.1:0-2615 GCA_050012715.1 Polyangiaceae bacterium | reverse complement strand
CGACCCCGCGCGGCCTCCACGTCGAGCCCATCGTCGTCCCGCTCGAGAGCGCCCCCGAGGCCGCCGCGCACCCGTAGTCCGACGCCCGTCCCCGTGCGCCGTCACACGAAAGTGGATCCCGCGGGCGCGCGCCTGCCACGATCGCCTTCGTGACACGACCTGGGCTGGCCAAGTCGCGGGGGCTCCCGCTCGTCTTCGAACGGTCCGGCCGCTGGCTGCGCGCGAGCGATGCCCGCTGGCGGGCGCTCTTCGACGCGGCCGACACGGTCAGCGAAGGCAGCGTGCGCGACGAGAAGGCGGGGCGCGTGTGGTACGGCTCGACGAGCCTCATCCTGCGCATCGCCCCCGGCGACGCGGGCGGCGTCGAGCCGGGGCTCCTCGCGACCCTCGCCGCGCGCGACCCGCACGTCCGGATTCGCGCCGTGCGCATCGCGCATCGCGAGGCCTGCGCGCGAGCGCCGGGCGGACTGGGCCGGTTCACCTGCGAAATCCGGGTGGCGTCGGACCCGCGAGGGGTGAGGATTGACGTCGACGGCCAGGCGCCGTTGATAGAGAGACGCGCCCGCACCAGGACGGCGCCTCTCCGCGATGCAAACCACTGACGACGACAAGGGCAAGCGCTCCAAGGGCGGCAACGTCATCCACGTGGCCTTCGGCTCCGGCGGCGGCCGCCTCGGCGAGGCGACCGGCACCGGCGGGGCTCCGGCCCCGAGCATCCCCCCCCCGCCGGACGGGCGCGAGCCGGTCACGGACCTCTTCTCGCGCCGCGAGGTGGCCAAGCTCCTCGGCGTGACCGAGACGCGCCTCCGCTCGCTCGACCGGGCGAAGATCGTCTCGCCCTCGGGCCAGAAGGGAAAGCTCCGGGCCTACACGTTCCAGGATCTCATCGCCCTCCGCGCGACCCGCGAGCTGCTCGAGCACCGCGTGCGCCTGCGCGACGTGGCGCGGGCCATCGGCGCGCTCCGGCAGGCGCTCCCGCGCGTGACGCGGCCGCTCCAGGAGCTCCGCATCGTGGGCGACGGGCGCCGCGTCCTCGTGCGCGCCGAGGAGGGCACCTACGAGCCGCTGACCGGGCAGATGGTGCTCGACTTCCAGGTGCAGGCGCTGCGCGACGACGTCGTCCGCGTGCTCCGCCCCGAGACGAGCCCGGCGCGCGCGCGCACCGCCTACGACCTCTACGTCCAGGCGAGCGCGCTCGACGAGGACCCGTCGACGTACGACGAGGCCGAGGAGCTCTACGGCCGCGCCATCCGCCTCGATCCGACGCTGGCCATCGCGTACACGAACCTCGGCAACATCCGCTTCCGGCGCGGCGACGAGGCCGGCGCGGAGGCGCTCTATCGCCGCGCGATCGAGGTCGACCTCCGGCAGCCCGAGGCGCACTACAACCTCGGCTACGTGATGCTCGAACGGGGTGACGCGCGCGGCTCGACGGCGTACTTCGAGCGGGCCCTCGAGGGCGACCCGCGCTTCGCCGACGCGCACTTCAACCTGGCGATGGCCTGGGAGCAGGTCGGCGAGGCCGGCCGGGCGAGGCCGCACTGGCGGAAGTACCTCGAGCTCGAGCCCAGCGGCACGTGGGCCGACGTCGCCCGCGAGCACCTGAAGACGTAGGAAAGCGGGCGCCGCCCGCGACGATCGCTGCATCACGAGCCGCGCAGCCTGCATGGCCCGCGATGATCGCTGCATCATGAGCCGCGCAGCCTGCATGGGCCGCCGTGATCGCTGCATCACGAGCCGCGCAGCCTGCATGGGCCACCGTGATCGCTGCATCACGAGCCGCGCAGCCTGCATGGGCCGCCGTGATCGCTGCATCACGAGCCGCGCAGCCTGCACGGGCCGCCGTGATCGCTGCATCACGAGCCGCGCAGCCTGCATGGGCCGCCGTGATCGCTGCATCACGAGCCCGCCCCGACCACGACCACGACCGGTGGCCCGGACTCGCGCTCAGCCGTGGAACCGCTTCACCTGCTCGATGACCCGCGACTGCTGCTCGTCCGTCATCGCGGGGAACAGCGGGATCGCGAGCGCGGCGGCGCAGATGGCCTCGGCCCCGGGCAATGCCGGCTCCTCCAGCGCGCGGAAGACCTCTTGCCGGTGGAGTGGCACCGGGTAGTACACACGCGACTCGATGCCCTGCTCGTGGAGGAAGGCTCCCAGCGCGTCGCGACGGGGGCTCCGCACGACGTAGGCGTGCCACGCGGGCGCGGCGGGGGCCGGCGGCACGTGCGGCAGGAGCAGCGGCAGCCCCGCGAGCTCCGCCCCGTAGCGCGAGGCGATGCGCGCGCGCGACGCCAGCCACGACGGCAGGTAACGCGACTTGGCGAGCAGCACCGCCGCCTGCAGCGCGTCGAGGCGGCTGTTTCGCCCGAGCTCCGCGTGCCGGTAGGGACCGACCGCGCCGTGGGCGCGGAGCCGCCGGAGGCGCCCCGCCACGTCGTCCCGCGACGTGACCACCGCGCCACCGTCGCCCCAGGCGCCGAGGTTCTTCGTCGGGAAGAAGCTGAAGCACCCCACGCTCCCCCGCCCGCCGGCCGCCTTCCCCGCGTCGTCCTTCGCGCCGAGCGCCTGCGCGGCGTCCTCGACCAGCGGGACCCCCTCGCTCGCGGCGAGCG
>JBEKGQ010000996.1:0-3058 GCA_050012715.1 Polyangiaceae bacterium | reverse complement strand
GACGACGGAGGCGCCTCGGTCGCACCGGCAGGCGGCGGCACGGTGTCGTGGGCGGGGTCGCTCTTCTTTCGTCGCGTCACGAACGTGCTTCCTCCTCGCCACCGCCGTCGCCCTCGCCGTCGTCCTCGGGGGCGGCGGCCAGCTCAATATACAGGGGTCCCAGCGGCTCCGACTGCAGGAGCCGCGTCATCCGCAGCTTGGTCATCTCGAGCAGCGCGAGGAACGTGATGACGAGGTCGGCCTTCGAGGCCAGGCCCTCGAACATCTCGTCGAACTGGATGCGCTTGCGGACGCTGAGCAGATCGCTGAGCTCCGTGATGCGGTCCGACAGGCTGATGCGGTCGGCCACGATGTCGTGCGACAGCTTGACCTTGCTCCGGTCGAGCACCTTCTGGAAGGCGTCGACGAGGGCGAAGAGGGGGAGCTCCGCGAGCGGAGCCGGCCCCTGGCGCACGGCCTCTTCGACCGGCGCCCCGCGCAGGAAGATGTCGCGCCCGGCGACGCCCCGCGCCGCGAGCTGCTGCCCGGCCTCCTTGTACTTCTGGTACTCGAGGAGCCGGCGGATGAGGGCCTCGCGCGGGTCGATCTCGTCCTCGGGATCCTCCTCGTCCTCCTGCCCGGGCGGCGGCGCGGGGAGGAGCATCTTGCTCTTGATGTGCGCCAGGGTGGCGGCCATGACGAGGTACTCGGCCGCCACGTCGAGCTGCATCAGCTGCATGAGGGCGAGGTACTCGAGGTACTTCTCGGTCACGAACGAGATCGGGATCTCGAGGATGTTCAGCTCGTGCTTCTGGCAGAGGTGCAGGAGCAGGTCGAGCGGCCCCTCGAAGTGAGGGAGCTGCAACGACCAGGCGGCTGCTCCAGGGTCGAATGTCTCGCCGTCGGCCACGATGAGCCGCACCTTAGGCAATCGGGGGTGCCGGAGGCAACGGGCGCCTCCGAGAATGACCGTTTCCTCGCGCCCGGATCCACCTGTCATGGAGGGATTGCCACACCGGCTGGTTTCTCGTCGTCCACCCCAGCCGTGCCCGCCGCCACGCCGCGGCGCGGTGGTTGCTACCCAGGTCGGAAGGTGCATGCACGAAGGCAGGGCGGGGAACCGAGCGGGGCGCCGAGTCGCGAGGCCGTCCCCCCCGGCGGGTCGAAACGGCGCGCGCCGACGTGCGCGGCGGGCGGGCGAGGGGCTAGCATGTTTGCCGTGAACCCCGCCGAGGCTGCGACCCCAAAGTCCTGCCCGTCGTGTGGGACACGCTACGCGGCCGACGCGCTCTTCTGCTCGCTGGACGGCGCGCCGCTGACGACCTCCCCCGGCGCGATCGCCGCCGCTGCCGCCACTGACCCCTATGTAGGTCGGGAGATCCTCGGCCACATCGAGATCCGGCAGCTCGTCGGCATCGGGGCGATGGGCCGCGTCTACCGCGCCTTCCAGAAGGGCATCGACCGCGACGTGGCGGTGAAGATCCTCCACCGCGAGCTGTCGGCCAACCACATGCTCGTGGCGCGCTTTCACCGGGAGGCCAAGGTCGCCTCGCGCCTCGCGCACCCGAACGTCGTGCACGTCCTCCTCACGGGGCAGCTCCCCGACGGCGCGCTCTACATCGTCATGGAGTATCTCGACGGCCTGTCGCTCCAGAGCGCCCTCGCGGCGGTCGGCGGGGCGATGCCGCTGCCGCGCGCGCTCCACATCGCGCTGCAGCTGTGCGACGCCGCGGGCGAGGCGCACGTCCAGGGCGTGGTGCACCGCGATCTCAAGCCCGAGAACGTGATGCTCGTGAAGCGGGCCGACGATCCCGACTACGTGAAGGTCCTCGACTTCGGCATCGCGCGCCTCAACTGGGGCGAGCAGTCGATGGCGACCGCGGCGGGCCTCATCTTCGGCACCGCGCGGTACATCTCGCCCGAGGGCGCGCAGGGGGAGAAGGTGTCGCCCCAGGGTGACGTCTACTCCATCGCGACGATGGTCTACCAGATGCTCTCGGGGCGGACGCCGTTCGACGGCGAGCAGGCGGTGGCGCTCCTCGTCCAGCAGATCCACGACCCGCCCCTCGGCCTGAAGAGCATCCCGCGCGCCGCGTACGTGCCCGAGCCCATCGCGGCGATCGTGATGCGAAACCTGGCGAAGAAGGCCGACGACCGCGCCGAGAACGCGCGGACGTTCGGGCGAGCCCTGCTCGAGTCCGCGGTGGAGAGCGGTCTGTCCGCGCAGGACATCCTCACGCGGCCGACGATGCTCGGGCCGGGGCGGGGACCCCACACGAGCGTGGTGCAGATGCCCTCGATGCAGCGCACGAACAAGCTCCAGCTCGAGCCGGACGTGGCGGCGCGCATCGGAGCGGCGAAGACGTCGTTCGAGCCACCGGCCGAGACGGTGGCGCAGTCGACGCGCACCGTGCTCAAGACCGAGGTGCCGGAGCCGGCGATGGTCACGCCCGGCAGCGCGACGAGCAAGTGGATGCCCCCCGCGGACTTCGAGGCGCGGCCGCCGCTCCCGGTCAGCGCCGCCGCGCCGTCGTCGCCGCGCGGGGACACCGCGCCGCCGCTCTCGCGCACGGCCCCGCCGTCGTCCAAGCCGCCGTCGTCGGTCGAGACGACCATCGCGGGCGAGGAAGCGCCCTTTCGCCTGCCGCGCAACCAGGGCCGTACGTTCCTCGTCGTGGTCGTGTGCTTCCTCGTGGGCGCGCTGGGCATGGGGACGTTCGCGTACAAGGCGGGGCTCATCGGCGGACACGGCCACGATCCGGCGGACTACGCCGCGCAGGCGACGGACGCCGAGGCGCACCAGCAGTGGGACGCGGTGCTCGACCTGACCGACAAGGGCCTCGCGCGCTCTCCGCGCGATCCGCAGCTCCTCGCGATCCGGGCGCGCGCCTCGATCGACGCGGTGGCGGCGGCGAAGGCGAAGGCCGCCGCCGGCGATTCGACCGAAGCGCTGCGCATCGCTCGGCTGGCGACGCAGCTCGATCCCGCCGGGAGCGACGCGCGCGCGCTCGTCGCGACGCTGTCGGAGCCGCCCCCGCCGGCACCCGTCGACTCGAGCATCCCGGCGCTCGCGAGCGGG
>JBEKGQ010000995.1:0-2622 GCA_050012715.1 Polyangiaceae bacterium | reverse complement strand
TTCGCGCCGCCGGCCGAGGGGCTCGTGGCGACCGACGTGGTCCTCGTCGCGAGGACGCCCTGGGTACGGACGACGGGCGGAGCGCTGGCGGCGGTCCGCGGGGGCGTCGTCGACGCGGAGCGGGCGGCCGGCGCGCCGGGGACGTCGGTACGGGCGCTCGCGCGCGACGTGGGCGGGGGCGTGGCGGCGCTCGCCGCGGACGACGCGGGGCGCGTTTCGGGGCTCGTGCGCGCGCGCGGGACCGACGACGGCGCGGTGGAGCACGAAGCGCTGGCGACCCCGGAGGCGGTCGGGTCGCGCCCGGTCCTGGCCGTGCGAGGCGCGCACGTCGCGTACACGGGGCGGCGCGGCGGAGTCGTCCGTCGTGGCCCGGGTGGCGAGTGGGTGGTGCATCGCTGGGAGGGGCACGTGACGGCGCTCGCCTTCGTCGACGACGCGGGGACGCTCGTGGCGGCCACCTACTCGGAGGCCGACGACACGACGGCGCTCGTCCGCCTCGACGCGGCCGCTCGGACCGGGGCGGGCGCGCCGCGCGCGCCGCGGGCCGAGGTCGTGGCGCGACTCGGCCCCGCCCGCGCCGAGCCTGGCGTCCGCGGCATCGCCGGCGAGGGCGACGGCGAGGGCGACGTCGCCGGAGACGGCGAGGGCGCGCGCGTCCTGGCGCTCGCGCACGACGACGCGCGCGGCGTGGTCTGGGTCGCGGGCGGCTTCGGGGTCGCGGCTTTCGCGGTCCGCTGACGCGCGTGGTACTCTCGGGAGTATGGGGCTTGGTGCGCGCGCTTCGCTTGCCGCCGCGATCCTGACCACCGTCGCGTGCGGGAGCTCCTTTTCCTCGTCGCCCGGTACGGACGCCGGCTCCGGCGCCGACGTCTCGAGCGCCGATGTCTCGACCGCGGACGCCTCGACCGCGGACGTCGGGGCCACCGACGCCGGCGCGACGGATACCGGCGCGCCCGCCGATGCGTCCTCCGGCACCGACGCAACCGACGCGTCCGCCGTGAGCAGCTATTGCGCACAGAAAAAGGGCACGTACGACTTCTGCGCGGACTTCGACGAGTCCCCGGACGTCACGCAGCTCCTGAGCTCGTGGACGACCTACTCGTCGACCGGCGGCGTCTTCTCTTTCGACACGACCATGGTTCCCTCGCCTCCCAACGCGCTCCTCGCGACCACCAACAGCACCACGGGCGTCCGGACCCTCGCCATCCACGTGATGCCCGCGCCCACCGCGCCCGTCGCCAAGCAGCGGCTCGAGTTCGACTTCCTCGTCGACAACGCCACGGGGGACACGTCGCTCGCGGCCGCCGCCGTCGCGGCCATCGTCTTCGGCGACGACGTGAGCGGCGGCGCGGTGGGGATCGCCTTCGGCAACGGCTCCAGCAACAGCGACGTGCTCGAGGCCCTCTACGAAGGGCCCACGCCGGACGGCGGGGGCTTTGCCGCGTTCGGACAGGCGAGCGCGCCACCACCCTTCCCGACGCTGGCGACCTGGGACGGGCGCTTCGCCATCGAGATCACCTACCCGCCCGCCGCCGCCGCCGGCGACGCGTCGGTGGCCCCCACCGCCTGCGCGCAGCTCTACATCGGCGCGATCGCGCAGCTCTCGCCGTGCCTGGCGCTTCCCCCCTCGCTCAGCAAGCCCACCCCCGTGACGTCCATCGCCCTCGGCGTCTTCTCCGGCGGCGTCGGCAGTACCGGGAGCGTCACCGTCGGCTTCGACGACGTCACCTTCGTCGGGGAGTGAGCGAGCGGGCCCTCGCCGCCGGGCGCGAGCGTCGCCGCGCCGCCTTCTTGCCGGTCCGTCGAGGGACGTGATAGCTGCCGGACGAGCGTTGCCAGGAAGTACCCGATGACCATCCTCGTCCAGAAGTACGGCGGCTCCTCGGTCGCCGACGTCGAGAAGATCGGCCAGGTGGCGGATCGCGTCGTCGCCGCGAAGCAGGCGGGCCGCGACGTCGTCGTCGTCGTGAGCGCCATGGGCAAGACGACCGACGGGCTGCTGACCCTCGCCAAGAGCGTCCACGCCGACGCGCCCCGCCGCGAGCTCGACATGCTCGTGTCGACCGGCGAGCGCGTCACGATGGCTCTGCTCTCGATCGCCATCCATGCGCGCGGCTGCGACGCCATCAGCTTCACCGGCTCGCAGAGCGGCATCATCACGAACGACCGCCACTTCGACGCGCGCATCCTCGAGGTGCGCCCCCACCGCATCGAGGACGAGCTGGCGCGCGGGCGCATCGTCATCGTCGCCGGCTACCAGGGGATGAGCTACCGGCGCGAGATCACGACGCTCGGCCGGGGCGGGAGCGACACGACGGCGGTCGCCCTCGCGGCGGCGCTCGGGGCCGAGCACTGCGAGATCTACAGCGACGTCGACGGCGTGTACTCCGCCGACCCGCGGGTCGTGCCGGGAGCCGTGCACCTGCCGGAGATCGATCTCGCGTCGCTCCAGGAGATGGCCGAGGCGGGGGCAAAGGTGCTCAACGCGCAGGCGGTCGAGTGGGCGCGGCGCGCGCGCATCGTGCTGCACGCGCGGAGGACGAGCGACCCGGTCGGCGGCGGCCGCGAGACGATCGCCACCGAGGCGCCGGCGCCGAAGCACGTGCGGGCGGTGGTGGGCCT
>JBEKGQ010000994.1:0-2627 GCA_050012715.1 Polyangiaceae bacterium | reverse complement strand
TCGTCGGGTCGGCTTCTCGAAATGGCGCACCGCCGCGGCCAGCGCGAGCAGCATGATCGGGAAGCCGAAGACGAACGGCAGGAGCCCCATGCAGAACATCACGTTGACCGACAGGGGGATGACGAGCAGCGCGAGCCGCTCGTCGCGGCCGAGCGCGCGGAGGAGCGCCGCCATGGAGAGCGGCATCCCCCCGAGGTAGAGGCACATCAGCCCCACGCTCGCGTACTTCACCCCGAGGACGTAGGCGAGGAGATCGCCCACGACGTAGTAGAGGAGGTACTCCGTCTCGAGGAGCCGGACCTGGTAGACGTCGGCGAAGCCGAACGCAGGGTTGTGGATGTCGTGGATCACCCGCAACGTCGAGACGTGAAACGGAAAATCCTGCAGCGGCGGGTGCTGGACGATCCACGCCGGCGCGGTCGCGAAGACCGCGACGAGCAGGTAGAGGAACGCGCGGACGGCGGCCGGTCGGGATACGCGCAGCTGCGGCAGCGCCAGTCGCACGCGGCGGACCTTACACGAAGCCGCCCGCGACGCAGCGGGCTTCCCGACGGCTCGCCCGGCCGGGGGGAGTGAAGTACTGCTGTAATTGTGCCCGGAGGGTCCGGATCGTGTCACGCTTCGCGCATGCGAGGGACCTTTTCGATACTTTGTCTGGCGCTCGGCAGCGCCGTGATCATCGGCGCCTGCGGGGGCGGGAACAAGTCGGAGACCGGCTTCTCGAACCTCGACGCAGGCAGCAGCGGCAGCGGCAGCGGCTCGTCGTCGAGCTCGGGGGCCTCGAGCAGCGGCACGGGCTCGGGGGGCTTCGGCGGCGACGGCGAGGCCGCGGAAGGCGGCGGTCAGACCGCGGACCCGACGACGTGCGCCGAGGCGACGAGCTCCCACTCGTACATCGGGTGCGACTACTGGCCAACGGTCACCGCGAACGTCGTCTGGTCGATCTTCGACTTCGCCGTGGTCGTCGCCAACGGCGGCACCAACATGGCGAACATCACCATCACGGGGCCAGGGACCACGGGCAATCAGACGGGAACCGTCGCGCCCGGCCAGCTGACCAAGTTCTACCTGCCGTGGGTCAGCGTGCTCAAAGGACAGGACGCCGACAACTGCGGCGAGGCGGTGGCGTTCACCTCGAGCGTCCTCGCCCACGGCGCGGCGTACCACCTCGTGTCGAGCGTGCCGGTCACCGTCTACCAGTTCAACGCGCTCGAGTACCAGGGAATGGGCGGTCCCAGCGGCAAGAGCTGGGCGAGCTGCCCGGGCTCGCAGGTCTGCGCGGAATCCGGCGCGCCGTCCGGTTGCTTCTCGTTCTCGAACGACGCGTCGCTGCTCCTCCCCAGCACCGCGATGACCGGCAACTACCGCGTGACGGGTCACGGCGGCTGGGGGCCGGCGATGATCCCGGCGTTCGTGGCCATCACGGCGATCAACGCCAATACTACGGTCAACGTCACCGTATCGAGCACCGGCTCCATCGCCGCGGGCGGTGGCATTCCCGCCACCGCGGCGAACGGCACGCTGAGCCTGACGATGGGGGCGGGCGACGTGGCGGAGCTCGTCGGCGGCGCCACGGACGCGTCGGACCTGAGCGGCTCGCTCATCAAGGCCAGCGGGCCCGTCCAGGTCATCACCGGCTTGCCCTGCCTCAACAACCCCGAGGACGCGCCGGCCTGCGACCACGTCGAAGAGTCGAACCTCCCCGCGGAGACCCTCGGGACCGACTACGTGGTCGCGCAGCCCGTGGCCCCCACCGGCAAGACCGTCGGCCACAACGTGCGCATCTACGGCAACTTCGCGAACACGACGCTGACCTACCTCCCGTCGGCACCGCCCGGGTGTCCGACGACGATCAACGAGGGCGAGGTCGTCGATTGCGGCGTCGCGCTCGGGAGCATCTGTGAGGACGATACGGGTATCTACGACTCCCCGTGCGGCCCCCAGCTGATCACCGAGCAGGACTTCGAGATCAAGGGCAGCCAGGCCTTCGCGGTGGGCAGCTTCTCCCTCGGCGGCTCGCTGGTCGACGCGAAGGCAGGGGACGGCAGCCAGCAGGGCGACCCCGACCAGAGCATGGCCATCGCCACGGCGCAGTACCGCCAGAGCTACGTGTTCCTCGCGCCCAGCGACTACGAGGACAGCTGGGCGGTCATCATCGCGCCCACCGGCACGAGCGTCACCCTCGACGGGCTCCCGGTCGCGACGGCGCCAACCGCGATCGCATCGACCAACTACGGCGTCATCCGGGTCCAGCTCGGCGCGGGCCAGAACGGCGCCCACGTGCTCACCGCGTCGAACCCGGTGGGCCTCCAGGTCATGGGGTACGGCGCGTACACGAGCTACACGTACCCCGGCGGGCTGGACCTGAAGTACATCTCGCCGCCGCCGTCGCAGTGACCCAGGCCGTCGGGTCGGTGGGCGGCGGCTCCTCGAGGGCTCAGAAGCCGCCGTCCGTCACCGGAACCTGACAGACCGACGTGACCATGCCGCTCACGACGTCGACGTCGTTGTGGGCGAGCGTCGTGTCGAGAGGAAGCGGTGGGTTGGCGGTCGACTCCTGCACGAGGTACGCGCGCGAGCCGTTTCCGTCGGGCTGCTTGTTGCCCCACGGGGATGGGTAGGCGTCG
>JBEKGQ010000993.1:0-2628 GCA_050012715.1 Polyangiaceae bacterium | reverse complement strand
CTCGAAGGCAAACCGGACTCGACCAAAAGCCTCGAGGACGTGATCCTCTCGAGCGAGGGTCCCGTTTTCAACAACGCCGCGCAAATCTGGAACCACAACTTCTACTGGCTGTCGATCAAGCCGGCGGGGGGCGGTCAGCCCCGGGGCGAACTCGCGGATGCCATCACGCGCGACTTTGGGTCCGTCGAAAAGGTCATCGAGGAGCTCTCGAATGCGGCCACGACCCAGTTTGGCTCCGGTTGGGCGTGGCTCGTGCTCGGCAAAGACAAGAAGCTCGCCGTCACCAAGACCGCCAATGCCGACCTGCCGCTGAAGCACGGTCAGAAGGCCCTTCTGACGATCGACGTCTGGGAGCACGCCTATTACATCGACTACCGAAACGCCCGGCCCAAGTACATCGAGACGTTCCTCAAGTCGCTCGTGAACTGGGACTTCGCGCTCGAGAACCTGAAGAAGGCCTGAGGTCGCGGCGATCAGTCGCCGCTGCTCTGCTGCGCGAGGAGCTCGGCCTTCTGCGCGGCGAGCGGCGGCGACATCCCCACCGGATAGCGCGCCGACGGGGAGATGCGGCGGTGGCCCTCGTCGAGCGCCTCGAGGGCGCGCTTGGCGCGCTCGCGGAGGGCGGCGGGGGGCTCGGGGGGGCTCGCGCGCTTGCCGGCGCGGAGGACGCTCGCGCGGAGCGGGGCGCTGCTGGCGGCGTCGAGGCGGGCGACCATGCCGGTGGCGCGGTCGACGTAGCGGCCGCCCTGGGCGCGGAGGAAGCGCTCGCCCGTGCCGTGCGCGACGTCGGCCACGGGGTGCCCGTCCGCGTCGAGGTAGCGGACGAGGAGCTTGCGCCCGGGGTCGCTGGAGGTGCCGACGTCGGCCCCGAGGCGGATGCGCGGCGACCAGGCGCCGCGGTGCTCGATGGCGACGAGGTCGTAGCGCGCGAGGGCAGCCGCGCCGGGCGTGCCCTCGGCGCGGACGAGGAACAGCTTGTCGAGCGAGAGCTCCGCGCGGAGCTCGAGGGCGAGCCGCTCGTCGACGTCACCCGAGACGAGGAGGCGGGGCGGCGGCAGCTCGGCGCCGATGAAGGCGCGAGCGGTGGCGCGCGCGAGCGCGACGCGATCGCCGCCGGGGAGCTCGACGATGACCTTGCCGGGGTCGAAGCGGGTGGGAGCGGCGAGGGCGCGCTCGCGGACGGCGGCGGCGAGGAGCGGCAGGTCGCGCTTCGCGCGGGCCGGATCGAGGCGGAGGACGCAGTCGCCCGGCGACGCGGCGAGCCAGCCGCGCACCGCGCGCTCGACGTCCCCGGCGGCGAGGTCGAGGCAGAGGGGCTGCCGCGCGAGGACGGGGATGCGGTAGCGGCGCGCGGCGAAGCCGCTGGTCGTGGCGATGGCGCCGCCGATGTACGCGGCGCGCGCGAGGAGGGGCACGCCGCCGATGCGGTGCGCGGTGGCGGCGCCGTCCTCGACGCAGGGGTACCCGCCGGAGGCGAGCGCGACGCGCGCGAAGCGGGTGGCGACGAGCGTCGCGTCGACGAGGGCGGCCAGCACGAGGCCGCCGACGAGCTGCGCCTGCCAGAAGGGCCCCTCCACCGTGAGCACCGCTTCGCCCGGGAAGACGACGGTCCCCTCCGGCGCCGCGTCGACGTCGCACGCGAACCGCGACTCGAGGAGCCGCCGGCGCGTCGCCGCGTCGACGACGCCGACCGACGCGAGCCAGTCGAGCTCGTCGGCGCGTGGCTTGAGGCGCTCGAGCGCGTCGACGAGCGGCTCGACGCCGGCGAGGACGAAGAAGCCCCACCAGGCGGCCGGCGCCGAGAGCGTCAGCTCGAACGAGGCGCGCGCGTCAGCGATCCCGGCGGCGGCGGCCGCCCGCACGGTGGCGAACGCCTCGACCCCGAGGCCGAGCGCGCTCGTGACCAGCGGAGGCAGCGGAGCGTGGGTAGCCATGAGCCGCGAAGGCTGAGGGTAACTCTCGCTAGACGCGCTTGGCGAGGGCCCGGATCGCCTCGGGCCGCGCCGCGTCTTCCATGAGGAGCGGGAGGAACGACGGCGACACGGGGAGCTCGCGCGAGAGGCGGTTCAGGCTCTCGGCCTGGACGCGCTCGCGCGTCGCTCGGTCGCGGCCGGCGGCGACGGCGGCCTCGCCGCGCGCCGTGAGGTCACCGTGCTTGGAGCCCTCGAGCACCGCCCGCTCGTCGCGCGAGAAGAGCGGCGGGAGCACGCCGTTGACGACGACCCGCCCGATGGGGAGCTTCAGCTCGCCGAGCGCGCGAGCGAGCTCGATCGTCTCGGTGGTGGGCATCTCCTCCGGCAGCGTGACGAGGACGATGGCGCAGGTCTTCGGGTCCTGGAAGAGCGCCCAGGCCCGCTCCGCGTCGCGGCGGAGAAGCCCCGGCGGCACGACGTCGAGGATGACCTTCGGCACGCGCAGCATGTCGAGCCCGTGTCCCGTCGCCGGCGCGTCGAGGATGACGATGTCGAACCGCGACGACCCGTCCGGCATGCGCTCGGTCGTGTGCCACCAGGCCTTGCCCAGCATCGACCACTCCTGCATGCCCGGCACGGCCCGGAGGAACGACCGCACGTAGCGATTGTCGATGAGCGTCTTGTAGAGCGCCTTGCTGTGGAGGACGAGCACGCC
>JBEKGQ010000992.1:0-2637 GCA_050012715.1 Polyangiaceae bacterium | reverse complement strand
CCGGCCTCCGCCATGTCGGCCGCGGACTACTACTCGCAGCTCACGCAGAAGTTCCTCGTCGAGATGTCGAGCACGGCTTCGATGGTCGCGGCGTTCGACCAGGCGGTGATCGCGCAGACGGCCGGCCAGCGTCCGTACGCGACCGTCTACGACACCTTCTACGGCGACGTGACCCAGCAGGGCATCATCCTCGACAAGTACTTCGCCATGCAGGACTTCGTGGCCCTCTGGGAGAGCAACAACTACGACCAGAACCAGGCCGGCGCCTACATCTCGTCGTGGGGCAGCTTCGACTTCGACGAGTCCTACCAGGGCGTCGCCGAGACGGCGGTCGACTTCATGCTCGGCGGCCAGTACTCGGTGTACCCGTACTTCCCGCCGACCGCGACCGCGCTCTTCGCGCAGGACACCCACAACCCGGCGTTCCTGAGCGGCGGTGGGCGCGTCGAGGCGAAGGACTGGATCGGCGGCTACACGGAGCCGAACGAGCAGCAGCTCGTCTGGTACTTCCAGACGCTCGCGCAGGTCGCCGGGCTCTGCAACGCGTTCGGATCCCCGAGCGATCCCGCCACCGGCGTCATCTCGTGTGACACCTTCGACGTGACGAACTCGGTGACGAACCCGAAGGACCCGACCGACGGCCACTTCACGTGGGTCGACGGCCTCGTCTACAACTACGCGCTCATCCCGAGCCAGGGCATGTACGTGGTCGCGCGCGCGGACCGCAACGTCGTCATGTTCAAGCTTCTCCAGGTCTACAACACGGACCTCATCGGCAGCTTCGACGACGGGTCCAACGGGACGTACTCCCTCGAGTACCCGATCCTCTACACGATCGACGCGTACAACTACTTCGAGCAGGGCGGCTCGGCGACGAGCTCGTCGTCCTCGACGTCGACGTCGTCGTCCAACTGATCGAAGTCCGCGCCTGACCCCCGGGCCACCCCCCCCGAATCCCGGGGGGGAGAGGGGGCTCACGAATGGCTGACCGGCCCGGTCGCAACGACGCCTGCCCGTGCGGCAGCGGCAAGAAGTACAAGCGCTGTTGCGGCGCGGGTGCGACCGCGCCGCCGAGGCCGTCCGCACCGGTGGATGGCCTCGCGCAGCGGGGGGAGCAGTGCTTCACCCTCGGCCTCGCGCTGGAGCGGGCCGGGGACATCGGCGGGGCCCTCGCCGCCCATCGCCGCGCGATCGAGCTGGACCCGACGCTCGCGCCGGCTCACGCGCGCGTCGGCGATCTGCTCATGGGCGGGGGCAAGCGCGACGCCGCCGCCGCCGCCTACGAGCGGGCGAGCGCGGCGTCACGCGACACGACGCTGGGCCGGCTCTGTGAGGCCAAGGCGCTGATCCTGCGCGAGCGGGCGGTCGAAGCCCAGCAGCGGCTGCGCGCGCTGATCGCCCGCGACGCGTCCAGCGCCGAGGCTCATCTGGTGCTGGGCCTCGTGCTCAACGAGGCCGGGAGCTTCGACGCGGCGGCCGCGAGCTTCGAGCGATCGATCGCGCTCTCTCCGCTGCAGGCGACGGCCTACCACGGTCTCGTCTCGTCGCGGCGGCTCACCGAAGGCGATCGACCCCTCGTGACGCGGATCCTCGCCCGGCTCGATGGGCCCCCCATGACGGAGTCGCAGCGGATGACGCTGCACTTCGCGGCCGGAAAGGCCCTCGACGATCTGAAGGACTACGCGGGCGCGATCCGCCACTTCGATGCCGCCAACGCGATCCGGCGCCGTCTCTCGCCGTTCGTACGGGCCGACTTCGAACGGCTCGTCGACCGCTTGATCGCCCGGTTCACGGCGGAGCTCTTCTCGTCGCACGCGGGCGACGGCGACGGCGACGAGACGCCCGTCCTGGTCCTCGGAATGCCGCGATCCGGCACGACGCTCATCGAGCGCATCCTCTCGAGCCACCCGGCGGTCGCGGGCGGCGGTGAGCTCGGGTTCTGGAACGAGCACGCGCCCGTCTGGGCGGAGGCCGACGTCGACGCCATCGCGGGCGCCGCGGATCGCCTCCGGGGCGACTACCGGCAGGTGCTGCGTCGAATCGGCCCGCGCGCGCTGCGCGTCACCGACAAGATGCCGTTCAATTTCCTGTGGATCGGCCTCGTGCACCTCGTGCTCCCGCGAGCGAGGGTCGTCCACGTGCGCCGCAACCCGCTCGACACGTGCCTGTCGATCTACCAGACGCAGTTCGCCCAGAGCTGGGGCTTCGCGAGCGATCGCGGCGATCTCGCCGCGTACTACCGGCAGTACCGTCGCCTGATGGACCACTGGCGCGGGGTGCTGCCGCCCGACCGCCTGATCGAGGTCGACTACGAGGCCGCCACCGGCGAGCCCGACGCGACCGCGCGCCGGCTCGTCGCCTTCTGCGGCCTTCCGTGGGACACCGCTTGCTCGAGCCCCGAGCGCAACCCCGACGCGGTGAGGACGGCCAGCAAGTGGCAGGCGCGCCAGCCGATCTACCGCAGCTCCGTCGAACGATGGCGTCACTACGAGCCGTGGCTCGGCGAGCTGCGGACGCTGTGACCGGCGCCCGCGCCCGCGTCCGCGCCCGCGCCCGCGTCCGCGCTCGCGCTCGCGCCCGCGGAAGGGGAGGCCATTTCCTTCTCTCTCGGGCTTTTCGATCGTGGCGCGGTGCTCG
>JBEKGQ010000991.1:0-2638 GCA_050012715.1 Polyangiaceae bacterium | reverse complement strand
GGGGATGTCGGTCGCGCCTGCGTGCCGGTGGGCGTTGAACGGCGCGCAGTCGCCGCCGCCGAGGACGTTGATCTGCCCGTCGCGGTCGAAATCGAGCGCGAAGACCCACGCCGAGTAACCCAGCCGCCCGCTCCAGGCGCGATCGAAGCCGATGATCTGCGCGGTGGTCGACTCGGGACGGAGCCTCATCGCGGCGAAGGACGCCGCGGCGAAGGCCACCGCGAAGACGGCGAGCCCGACCTGCGAGAGACGGCGTCCCCACGGCGGGCGCGCGCGCGGCACGTCGCGCAGGAGCACGATGCCCGGAATGACGAGCGCCAGCGGCGCGAGGGCGAGCCACGAGAGGGCGCCGAGCTCGTGGCGGTAGACGATCACCCCTGCGACCGCGACGGCGACGACCGGCAGGGCAAAGCCCGCCACCACGCGCCAGGTGCGATCGAGCACCCACCGGAGAGGCCGCCGCTTCGACGCGGCGTCCACCACGAAACGAGCCGCACGAAGGCCGAGCGGCCAGGCGATGACGAGCGTCGCGGTGAACGCCACGTGGGACGCCACGAGGGCGATCTCGGTCGTGTCGGGCCTCGCGAAGCCGAACAGGATGTCGCCGACGATCCGGCTGGCGACGATGCTCCACACCGACGTCAGCACGATGGCCGTGAGCGCCACGGAGGCGAGCGCCCGGCTGCGATCGCCCCCCTCGCCGTCGAGCCGCGCCCACCACGCGCGCGCCGAGGCCTTCACGCGATCGATGACAGGGATGGCCAGCGGGCCCAGCACGGCGCCCACCACGACCGCGCTCGTCGTCACGACGAAGAGCGCCGCGCCGATTCCCGTCAGCCACTGCGCCCAGCTCGCGCCTCCGCGACTGTAGAGGAGCACGAGCGCGTCGCCGATCCAGAGCCCGAGCGCGGCCCCGAGCACGAATCGGATCCCTTCGAGCGAGCGGCGTCCGATCCGTCGCCACCGCGATGGCTTGGTGGTCGCTGCGCCGGCGCCGGCCTGCACGGGGGCCGTCACGGCCTTCGCAGAGGGCTCGTCAGGGAGCGTCGCCGTCGTCCCCACGGAGCTGGTCGACATCGCTATTGTTCCGCCATCTTGCCGTCGATTCTCGCGTGTGCAGCCTACCGACTCCGACGTGTCCCGCCCATCGGGCTGACGAGACGTGCTCCCGTTCGGACGAGCACGGCAAATCCGGTCACCGCCCGTACCAGTGGACCCCACCTCGTCCACCGGAGACGGGGCGTTCGGTCCCGGTCAGCCACTGCTCCGTAGCCGCCGGATCGCCTCCTGCACGGCCGCTGATTCCACGACCGCGCCCGCCGTTTTCAGGTGTTTCATCGCGACGCCCATCGCCTGTCCGTCGCTCTTGGCAGCCTTCACCGCGTCGGCGGCGGGCGCGAGCGCCTCGACCACCGCCTCGAGCGACAGCGCCTTCGGCAGCAGCGACGCGAGAACCTCGATCTCTCGGCGAAGCTCGGTAGCGCGCGCCTCATCCGTCGCCTGGGTCGCGTGCGCGAGCGTCTCCTCGTTCGACTTCACGAGCTTGCGGACCACCGCCGTCGCCTCGTCCTCGGTGAGGGCGCGGTTCGCGCGGGCCTCGGCCGTCTGGATCTCGCCGAGGGCGAGCCCGAGGATGTTCTTCGCCACGGGATCGCGCGCCTGCATGGCGGCGTGCATGCGCGCCTTCACGGCTTCGGTGAGCACCCGGACGTCATAGCCCAGGCCACGAGGGATCCGCGAGGGAAGTGCACGCGGGCCTCGACCGGCGCCGCCGATGGGTTATTAATTCGTCATACCCGCCGTCACACCCAGAGGGGGTTCGCCGTGCCTCGCAAGCCCAAGCCGAACAAGCAGATCGTCGCCTTCAAGGTCGAGCCCGACCTGGCGGCCCTGCTCGACGCGATGCCGAACAAGAGCGAATTCATCCGCAACGCGGTCGCCCGGCAGCTGTCGACCGCCTGCCCCTTGTGCCGCGGGACGGGTATCGCGCCCTTCACCGGCGTCAGCGACGAGCTCACGCGCCTCGTGCAGCAGCACCCTCTCTGCGTGTGCGCCGGCTGCGGCGTGAAGGTACCCAGGCCCTGCCATACGCCCGGGCACTGCGAGGAGGACTCCACCCGCCTCGAGTCCTTCGAGCGCTGGGGCGTCTTTTACTGCGAGGGGTGCGGTCCGACGATGTCGTTCTGCACCGATTGCAAGAAGCCGCTTGGGCGCCTGGGTGCCCGCAACAAGAAGAGCGTGTGCGAGGGCTGTAAGGCAGCGTGAGGGGCTCACTGCTACACTTCACGGCATGAGACTCCGCATCCAGCGCGTCGATGCCGTCCGTGGTGCCGTGGCCGGGTCGGGAGGGGCGTCGGTTCGCGCCGCCGCCCAGGCGCTCTTCGATGCCGGGGGCAAGCGATTGCTCCCCGCGGTCGTGCAGCGCGCCGTGCGCTCCACCGTCGAGCATCAGGCGTCGAAGCTCCTGACCGGGGCCGGCCTCCTGGAGACCGCGTCGACGGCCGGGCGCTTCGTGGAGCGCGGCACGGCGCGCAACGTCATCCTGCACGGCGCGCGCGCCGCCGGGCGCCAGGTCTTCCGCACCGTGGGCGCGGCCGCGGCCATGGGCGCCTTCGTCGACGGCGGCTGGGCCACCGTC
>JBEKGQ010000990.1:0-2645 GCA_050012715.1 Polyangiaceae bacterium | reverse complement strand
AGCTGATCGATGCTCGACTGGAGCTGCGCCTTGACGCTCGCGGACGACTCCGCGCTCGCGCGGCGAGCCAGCGCCGGGATCGCCGCCGCGTCGCCCAGCGAGCCGAGCGCGGTGGCGGCGGCGACGCGGACGGCCGGGTGGGCGTCCGACAGGGCATGCTCGAGGGCCTCGCGCGCTCCTGGTGGCCGGGTGCGACCGAGGTAGAGCGCGGCGCTCACCCGGACGCGGAAGTCGGTCGAGTCCGTCAGGTCACGAAGCGCACCGGCGGTGTCCTGCGCGAAGGCAAAGCGCGTGGCGGCGCCGCTCGCCGCGACGACGGCGATGGCAACGCACAACACGCGCCTCGAGAGACGCCCTTCGAGCGCATCCGACATCCGCACCGCCCTCCGCGACCCGCACGCGCCAACGCCACCGCAACGACTAAGCCATCGTCACTGTCCCAGAAGCTCTTTGATCTCCTTCTCGATCTCGACCTCTTCGCCGTCGTGGAACCCGACGTGCGCGTACCGAACGACCCCCTTCTTGTCGATGATGTAGGACGAGGGCATCGTGTCCGGCTTGTACGACTTGGCGATCGACTTGTCCTCGTCCCAGCCGAGGGTGAACTTCGCCCCGTAGCTCTGCGCGAAGCCGGGGATCTTGTCCTTGTCGTCGGACTCGTCCTCGCTGATGCCCACGATGCGGAGGCCGCTCGTCGAGTACTTGGTGTTGAGGTCCTGCAGCTTGGGGAACGACTTCTTGCAGGGCTCGCAGAACGTGCCCCAGAAGTCGACGAGGACGACCTTGCCGCGAAGGGACTTGAGCGACACGGTGCCCGAGCCTCCCGCCACCGCCTTGACGTTGAAGTCGGGCGCCGGGTTGCCGACCAGGCCGTTGGTGTCGCCCGCGGAATCGGAGCCTTTGCCGCCGTCGGCGCTCGCGCCGCATGCGAGGAGAGGAGAGAAGGCGAGGAACAGACCCAGGCGACTCAGGCGAAGTACTTGGCGTGTGTTCATGGACGAAATGGGTACCACGACCGCTCTCTCTTCTTAAACGTGATGCAGCCCCCGGCGTCGAGGGGCGGCGCGCCATCGCGACACGATCGCTCCGCAAATGTAGGCAGACCAGTCGCCCATCGGGGCGACGCGCCCGACCCGCGACCCCGAACGCGACGCGTCGTAACCCCTCGTCTTCCGTGCAGGTTGCGGAATCCCGAGGACGGGAGTCACGCTTCGGGTGCGCACCGTTCACGAAGGGGACACCCACATGAGCACGCCCGACGACATACGGTCCGTCGCGATCCTTGGGCACAAAGGGGCAGGCAAGACGGCGCTCGTCGAGGCCGCGCTGTTCGTCGCCAAGGTGACGCCGAAGCTCGGAAGACCGGGGGAGCGGACGAGTGGTCTCGACGACTCTCCCGAAGAGCGCACGCACCGCACGACGCTCGAGGCGCGGCCGGTGACCTTGCGCTGGGGCGGCCGCAAGGTCCACCTCGTCGACACGCCGGGCGAAGCGAGCTTCGTGGCGGACGCGCGGCTGGCTCTTTCGGCGTGCGACGGAGCCATCGTGTGCGTCAGCGCACGCGACGGCGTGCAGACGGGGACCGAGCGCGCGCTTCACTGGGTGCGCGAGCGCAAGGTCCCGTGCCTCGTCGTCGTCACGAAGATGGACGACGAGCACGCTCGCCCGGAGGAAGTGATCAGCGAGGTGAAGGCGCACATCGGCGCGCCGCTCGCGGTGATGGAGGTGCCGGACGGCGTCGGCCCGAGCTTCCACGGGGTCATCGCGGTGCGCACCGGCAGGGCGTGGATCGGCAAGCCGGAGGCGCCGAACTCGACCGCGTCGATCCCCGTGCCGCCCGAGTCGCAATCGCGCGTCCAGGAGGCGCGAGCGCACCTCGTCGACGACGTGGCCGGCACGGACGACGTGCTCACGGAGAAGTACCTCAACGAGGGGGACCTCTCGCAGGACGAGCTCGACGCGGGGGCGCGCCACGCGGTCGCCGACGGCAAGCTGATTCCCGTCTACGAGGCCTCGTGCACGATACCCTCGGGGATCGTCGCGCTGCTCGACGGCGTGGTCGATCTCCTCCCGTCGCCCGCGGCACGGACACCCTTCGAGGGAGACACCGCCGGCGAGGTCCGGACCGCCGACGCCGCCGGACCGCTCGCCGCGCTGGTCTTCAAGACGCACGTCGATCCGCACGCCGGCAAGGTCAGCTACGTGCGCGTCCTCTCCGGCACCCTCCAGGCAGACGCCACCGTGGCGGTGAACCACGACGGGCACCGCGACCGCGTCGGCGCCCTCTCGCAGGGTACCTGGAAGGACCCGAAGCCGATCTCCGCCGCGATCGCGGGAGAGATCTGCGCGGTGGCCAAGCTGAAGACGGCGCGGACGGGCGATACGCTCAGCGACGACAAGAAGCCGTTCGTCGTGAAACCCGTCCCCACGCCGCCGGCGCTCTACGCCCGCACCCTCCTCGTCGAGGGTCACGCCGGCAAGGGCGTCGAGGAGAAGGCCGCGCAGGCGCTCCAGCGCATCTGCGAGGAGGACCCGGGGCTCGTCTTCAAGCACGACGCGGTCAGCCGCGAGATCCTCCTCGAGGGGCTCGGGGCGTTGCACCTCGACATCACGGTGGAGCGTCTGCGGAGACGCACGGCGATTGA
>JBEKGQ010000989.1:0-2648 GCA_050012715.1 Polyangiaceae bacterium | reverse complement strand
TCAACATCGTCCCGATCACGACGCCCGCCGCGGCTGCCGCGGCGCCCGCGCAGCCCGTGGTCGCACCGCCGGAACCCCCGGCGGCTGCGCCGCCCGCCACACCGGTGGTGACGTCTGCTGCCCCCGCGTCCCCCACGGGACACGCCGGGCAGTAGCCGTCGCCACAGAGCGCGCTGACGACCGAGGAGGCCTGAGCAACCTCTGGCACCGCCGTCGGACGCGCTGACAAGAAGGCCCGGGGAGCGCCGAGTTGAGGGGCGCTCCTCGGGCCTCGCTCTTTTCTTCTTCGCCCGCCAACCCTACCGCTGGCGGACCGGGGCCGCGGCACTACCGCCTGCCGCTCACTTGGGCGACGGCGCGGCGCTGCTGGCCGGCGTGACCGTCGTGTTGCCGCCGGGAGGGCCCTGGGGCTGCGTCGACTGGTTCACGTGCTCGGGCGCGGACAGCGTGTTGTTGACGTCGGCGGCCGTCTTCGAGTCGCCGCAGGCCGCGAGGACGAGGGGGAGAGCGAACAGCACGAGGAGAGTTGGCTTGCGCATGTCGCGCGACTAGCACACGGAGCTTCCGCGCGGCGCGAGTATCGTACTCGTGCTCGCCAGGTCGGGCGGTCGGGCGCGCCGTCACCAGGCGCCATGCCGTGCGGTGACGGTCCTCGCGTTGCGCAGGGCGGTCAGCATGTCGTCGGTGTCGAAGGGCTTGCGCAGCACGCCGATGGCGCCCAGGCGCATCGCGACGGTGTGGATCGAGTCGTCGGAGAGGACGGTCATGACGACCACCGGCAGCCTCCAGTGGGCGCCACGCAGCGCTTCGAGGACTCCGAGGCCCGAGAGCTTGGGCATCTTGACGTCCGTGATGAGTACGTCCGGGCGCAGGCTCGGCTCGCCGTCGTTCGCTTGCTCGAGAAGCGCGAGAAGCTCCTGGCCGTCGTGCGCTTCGAGGGTCGCGTGGCCGTCCGCCTGGAGCGCGGCGACGACGAGGGCGCGATAGTCGTCGTCGTCGTCCGCGACGATGACAACCATGGGCTTGCTCTCGAGGTCGATGGGCGGGTGCATGTACGCCTCTGGCAGTAATTCGAAGCTACGCAATACGCGCGCCCCGCCGCGCGTCCGACCGTGGTCGCTGGAATGGGCGGTGCATCGCAGGGAATCACGCTCCGATCACGGCCGCCAGGGCCCGTCGGCCCTCGGCCTCCGACGGGAAATGTCACGGCCGAGACTTTTTGTCTCCACCCACCATGACCAACCTCGCATCCGCCATCACGCTCGACGAGCTGGATCCCGCCGCCGACCGCCTCGAACCGAGTCGCGTGCGCCCGGTGGGCGCGAGCGACTTCCTCGCCGTCGGCGACGTCGTGGCGGACAAGTTCGTGGTCCGAGCGAAGCTCGGCGAGGGCGGAATGGGGCAAGTGTGGGAGGCGCACGACCGCACCCTCGGGCGGCGCGTCGCGGTCAAGGTCGCCCATCCCAGCAAGATGGCCGCCCTCCACCGGGAGGCCCGTGCCCTCGCCGTGCTCCGTCACCCGGGCATCGTCTCCGTCTACGGAATCGGAGAGCACGCCGGCGTTCCGTACGTCGTCATGGAGCACATCTCGGGGCCGACCCTCCAGGCGCACATCGAGAGCCGTCGGCGCGAGGGCGGCTTTCCGATCGACGAGGCGATCGACATCCTGGCCGCGGTGGCGGACGCCCTCGCGGTCGTGCACCAGGCCGGCATGGCCCACCGCGACGTGAAGCCGGCGAACGTGATGCTGGCGCCGCACGGGCACGTCGTCCTGACGGACTTCGGCATCTTCCAGCCCGAGATCGAGGTGGCCGCGGGGCTGCAATGCGCGGGCTCGCCCCCCTACCTCGCGCCCGAGATCTTCGCGATGAAGGTCACCCCGGGGCAGCTCTACCTCGTGGACGTCTATGCCCTCGGCGTCCTCGCGTTCGAGCTGCTCACCGGCGTGCTGCCGTACGACGACGAGAACGTGATGAAGATCTTGTGGCTGCACGGAAACGCGCCGGTCCCCGATCCGGCGGCGTTGCGGCCGGGGCTGCCCCCGCGCCTCGCGGATCTCGTGCGCGAGATGCTCGAGAAGGATCCCAGGGCGCGCGCGCAAGACATGGAGGAGATCTCCTTTCGGCTGCGCCACGCGCGGTCACGGGCTCCGATGCCCTCGCGGCCATGACTCTCCGCCGGTCCGCGCCCCCCGACGTCGCGGCGTACGCCGATCGCAAGTCCGGCTCGGGACCCTGGCGCTTCGACGTCACGGGGGTGCGCCGCCGCACCTGCGTGCTCCTCGTGGACGACGACGACAGCGCCAGGGAGCTCTTCGGGTGGTGTCTGCGCGCGGCCGGGTGGCAGGTGGAGGACGCCGCGGACGGCGAGCAGGCGCTCCTCAAGGCGGTCGGCGCCGAGCCGGACCTCATCGTCCTGGACCTGGGGATGCCGAGAATGGACGGAACGAAGGTGCTGCGCCTGCTTCATGGGAGCGCGCCCCTCTCGTTCGTGCCCGTCGTCGTCTGCACCGCGTGCAGGGACCCGGCCGCCGCGCAGCTCGCCCGGGAGGAGGGCTGCGCGGCGTTCGTCACGAAGCCGTGCTCGCCCGAGGCCCTGAGGGCCGTCGTCGAGGGCGTGCTGGGCCGCGCGGCCGCGAGGTGACGCGG
>JBEKGQ010000988.1:0-2653 GCA_050012715.1 Polyangiaceae bacterium | reverse complement strand
GCGTGCATCGCGGCGACGGCGGCCATGGCGGCCGCCTTCGCGGCGATGGCAGCCTTGATCGCCGCCATGCGCGCCTGCAGCACGATGACGAGATCGCTCGTCTTCACCGTGCTCCCTCCCACGAGGAGCGAGAGGAGGGTTGCCGCATGCTTCGTGAAGCCGTCGATCAGGGACTGATCGTCGGCCAGCTGAGATGCCTGATTGGTTTTCGCTTTGGTCGCCATGGGAATGAACCTCGATGTGGAACGGACACAGGGGCGCGTCACGGCGCAACCGCGCGCCGTCCCGTGCCCCATGTCCCTTTAACGGGGCGAGCCGGAACCATTCGCGAAGGAAAATGAAGGGGGGGGTCACTTTTCTTTCTCCCCCCCGCGAAGGAGCGCTCCTTCCGGCCTGGAGGAGCGCTCACCCTTCCGTGGAGGACCGCCCACGGAGACCGGGAGGGGTGGTCACGACGCCCGGGAGGAACGGCCAGGGATCGTGGGAGGCCCGCCTCGCCCGCCATGGGTGCGCGCTCCTCCTCGCGAGGGTGACCGGCCCTCCCCGCGTCCCGGGGCGCTCCCCCACGTCTCCGTGGTCGCTCTCCCATCGCAGGGTGGTCGCTCCTCCACGTCTCCGTGATCGCTCCCCCATCGCAGGGTGATCGCTCCTCCACGTCTCCGTGATCGCTCCCCCATCGCAGGGTGATCGCTCCTCCACGCCTCCGTGGTCGCTCCTCCACGGCATGGTGATCACGCCTTCGCCCCCGGGGAAGCGCCCCTCCACAGTGCTAGCCTCGCCGACCGCGTGTACGACCCCCGGGCCCCCTCGTCGCTGCTGGCGCTCACCGAGTACGCCCGGCCGGAGAACGCGAAGCACCTGCTCCGCTACGCCACGTGGTGGACCAAGGACGAGGACGCCGCGAAGGACCTCCTCGCCGACGCGATGGAGCGGGTCCTCGACCCCGACGACCGGCCGTGGAACCCGAGCCGGGGCTCCTTCCGCCGCCACATGCGGATGCTCATGGGGCTCGACGCGATCGAGCAGGGGCGCGTCGGCTTCGGCAAGTACGAGGTCGTCGACTCGGAGAGCGAGGCCTTCGAGCGCGCGGTCGAGCCGCTCCCGCAACCGGATGCGCTGCTCCACCGCAAGCGCAAGCTCGAGTGGATGCGCGCGATGTGGTCGGCGATCGTCGCGCGCCTGGACGAGGGCGACGCGCTGCCGCGGCTCGTCTACGAGCTCGCCTGCGAGGGGCGGCACGACGAGCCGGAGGAGTTCGCCGAGGTGCTGGGCGTCCCGGTCGAGCAGGTCTACGAGGCGATGCGGCGCCTCCGCTACCACGCCGCCAAGGTGCTCGCCGAGTGGGAGAAGCGCGAGAAGCAGCGCATGGCCGGGCTGCGCGCCGAGGCGGAGCGAGCTAGAAAGGAGAAGGACCGATGACCACGCCGGAGGAGCCGAAGGAGCTCGACCACGAAGCGGGCGCGCGCTTCCTCGAGAAGCTGCTCGCGGAGGATCCGGCGAAGCTCGACGTCGCGACCGACGAGCAGGTCGACGCGATGATGGACGCCGCCGGCATCGAGGCGGGGACGCCGGAGACGGTGGAGGAGCTGCTGGCGCGGGTGGAGCGGCGGCGGCAGGAGCGGCGCGCGGGGCCCGACGAGGGGGTGGCCGCGACGCCGAAAGAGACGCCGACGACACGGGAGGCACCGCGGCCGAAGAGTGCGCCGCGGAAGGGAGCGCCTCGCGTGGCGTGGGTCGCGGGGGCGGTGGTGGCGGCGGCGGCGGCGGCCGCGGGAATCGCGGTGGAGGTGGGCGGGACGGCGGGGCCGCTGGCCATCGGGCCGGATCCGGGGTCGACCGCGGCGACGCCGCGGGAGCGCGCGACCCGATTGCGCGACGAGGCGGTCGCGGCCTGCGGCGCCAAGGACTTCGCGACGTGCACGACGAAGCTCGACGACGCGAAGCGGCTGGACCCGGCGGGCGAGTCGGAGCCCCGCGTGGTGACCGCGCGCGCCGCCATCGCGGAGTGGTCGATGCCCAAGCCGGCGCCGTCGGAGTCGGCGCCGCCGAAGGGGCCCAAGCCGAAGTGACGGGAGGCGGGGCTAAACCTTCGGCTCCTCGGCCCCCGCATACAGCGCGTCGACGTCGATCGTGCAGCCCACCGAGCGCAGCTCGACGCGCTCGCCGGCGTGGGCGATCGACGCCGTCAACGAGCCGCTCGCCTCTCGCCGCCGCACCTCGCTCGCTCGCTCGCGATGCGAGACGAGCACGTACTCGGCGAGGGACGGGATCTCGCGGAAGTGATCGAACTTCTCGCCGCGGTCGTACTCCTCGGTGCTGGCGCTCGTCACCTCGACGAGGAGCACCGGGTTGGTGACGGTGTTCTTGTCCTCGGGATCGACCTCGCATGGACCGCAGACGACCGACGCGTCCGGGTACGTGCAGAGTCCCGTCCTGGGCACGCGGATGCGGAGGTCGGAGTCGTAGACGCGGCAGCGGCTGCCCTCGACGGCGCGGCCGAGACCCAGGATGACGCCCACCTTCAGCGCCGAGTGCTCGGGCGTCCCGCCCGCCATGGCGTAGATGCGACCGGCGACGTACTCGTGGCGGACCGTGCTCTCGGCCTCGAGCCGCACGTACTCGGCGAACGTGTGAAGGACGGGATGCGTGGCGG
>JBEKGQ010000987.1:0-2654 GCA_050012715.1 Polyangiaceae bacterium | reverse complement strand
GGTCCTTGAGGCGCTCCTCCGCGATGCTCGCGGCGCGCGACCAGAGGTTCGCGGCCCTCCGCGTGTCGCCGGCCTCCTGCGCCATGGCCGCCTGGTCGGCGAGCAAGTCGCGCAGCTCGCGCGTGCGCACCTCCGCGTCGAGCACGGACGTCAGCGCTTCGACCGTCGCGTCGTGCCGCGGGGACTCCGCGAGGCTCGCCCGCAACGTCTCCACCGCGCGCGCGCCGTGGCCGAGCTCGACCAGGAGGCGCGCCGCCTCCAGCCGCAGCGCGATGCGCCGCTCCGGCGTCCCGGCCACCGCCACCTGCCGCTCGCGCAGCGAGAGGAGATCGCGCGAGCGGCCGAGCTGCGTGTACGTGGCCACGAGGCGCTCGACGGCCTCCTCGTCGAGCGGATCCTCCTCGAAGAGCGCGAGGTAGAGGCCGAGGGCGCGGTCGGGATCGCTCAGCCGATCGAGCGCCACGCGGGCGGCGCGGCGTCGCAGGTCGCGGCGCGTCGTCGCGGGGAAGGGGAGGGACTCTCCGGCGACGAGCACCTCGACCATGGAGCGCGCGTCGCCGTCCTCGTCGTGCAGGCGGGCGAGGTTCTCGACCGCCCACTCGGCGTAGGCGGCGAGCCCTTCGCCGCCCTCGATGGTCGGGGGACCGGTGTCGTCCGACCCGACCCATCGCGAGCGCGTCAGCGCCAGCAGATCGTCGAGCACCGAGCGCGCGAGGGCGCGATCGCCCACCGAGTCGCGCGCGACCTCCGCCGCCTCCCGGAGAAGGCCCAGGTCGCCCCCCGTCGCGCGCGACAGGCGGAGCAAGCTGTCGACCAGTGGCCGGCCGCGGCTGCGCCGCTGGAGCTGCGCCAGCGCCGCGAGCAGTGTCGCGTTCGACTCGTCGTGCGAGAGGGCCCGCTCGAAGGCCCGCTGGGCGGCCTCGGGATCGCTCCGGCGGTCCCGGTGCCACGCGGCGATGCGCGCTTCCAGGTCGCGCGCCGCCGCGCCGTCCGGCCCACCCGCCGACGTGGCCACGGCCAGCGCCCGCGCCGCCTCGTCCCACGCGCCGGACGCGTCGGCGGCGCGCTCGTAGGCCTCGAGCAGCTCCGGCGGCGCCGCGCGCTGCGCCCGGGCGAGGTCCACCACGACCCGCGCGCCGGTGTCCCACTCCGCGAGCTTGCCCGCGACGCGCACCGCCGCGCTGCCCGCGGCGAGATCGGAGACGTCGCGAACGACCTGCTGATACGCGGCGAGGGCCCCGCGCGCGTCGTCGAGCCGCGCCTCGAGCACGGCGCCGATCTTCGCGCGCAGGGCCGCCGCGAGGGCCCCGTCGCCGCGGGCCGCGCCGTCGATCGCGTCCCGGTAGGCCTCGACGAGGCCCTGCCATGCGCCCGCGGACTCGGCCAGGCGGGCGATCTCCGCCCCCATGCGCTCGTCGCCCGGCGCGAGGACGAACGCCCGCCGCATCGCCTCGAAGGCGAGGCTCGGGTCCCCGGCGCGCGTCTCGGCGAGCTCCGCCGCCTCGAGCAGCACGGCTCGGCGATCGTCGTCGGTGACCGCCGCGAGCAGGCGGTGCGAGGTCAGCTCGAGGATGGCCCGCCAGTCGTCGCACTGACGCAGCGCCGCGAGGAGCACCTCCACCGCGCGCGCGCGGTGGGCCTCGTCGGTGGCGAGGGCGTGAAGCCCGGTCCGGGCGCCGGCGTTGCGCGCGTCGGCGGTGAGGGCGCGCGCGTACGTCGTCACCGCGTCCGCCGGCGCTCCCAGCTGCTCCCGGTGGACGTCCCCGAGCTGCCGGAGTAGCTCGGCGCGCGTCGTGTCGTCCGTCGTACGTTCGGCCCCGCGCTCGAGCAGCACGGCCAGCTCGCTCCAGTGCAGCGCCTCGCGAAGCAACGTCGCCAGCGTCAGGGCGACGTCGTCCGCCTCGCCGAACTCCCGCTCGATGTCGCGCCAGGCGGCGATCGCGTCCTCGGGTCGCGCGAGCGCCTCGCCGAGGAGCTTCGCCACGCGGACCCGGTCGGCTCTTCGCCGGTCGACGTTCGCCGCGGCCGCGGCGCGCAGCTCGAGCACCGCGGCCAGTCGCTCGTGGTTCCCCTGCCGGTCGAGCAGCTCGACGAGCCCGTCGAGCGCCACGAGGTCGCGCGCATCGGCGGCCACGCACTTCTCCCACAGACCGACCGCGCGCGCGTCCTGCGACAGCCTCGCCGCGAGCTGGGCGGCGCGGCCCAGCGCCTCCCGGCGCGCCGCGGGATCGGCCTCGCGGTCCACGATGCGCTCGACCACGTCGAGGCGCTCCTCGTCGCGCCCGGCCGCCTCGAGCAGCGGCTCCAGCTTGCGCGCCGCGGCCAGGACGTCGGCGTCGGGCACCTCTCGCGTGCCCAGCACCGTCGACAGGAGACCGATGGCGCCCGCCGCGTCGCCGATGCGGTCGGCCCGGACGCTCGCCGCCTGCATCATCAGGGCGATGCGCAAAGGCTCCGCGTCGCACCCGTCCGCGGCCGCCGCCAGCAGGTCCGCGAGGCGCTCGAGCCGTCCCGTGCGCTCGGCGAGCTCCGCGAGCTTCGCGCGCCGGGCCTCGTCGCTCGGATCGAGCACCACCGCGAGGCCGACGTGCTCGAGCGCGTTCGCGAGGTCACCGAGCTTCTCGTAGAGCTCCGCGATCTGGAGGTGCCGCTTG
>JBEKGQ010000986.1:0-2655 GCA_050012715.1 Polyangiaceae bacterium | reverse complement strand
ATACTCGCCCTTGAGGATGTGCACGTCGGTCCCGCAGATGGTCGTCAGGGTGACGCGCACCAGCGCTTCCCCCGGGCCCGGCTCAGGCCGCGGCACCTCGCGTAGCTCGATCTGTCCTTTGCCGATGAACACGGCCGCTCGCATCGTGGGCATGTCGTTCCTCCGAGCGCGCCGGAGAGCATGGCCCGTGCCGCGGATCGTCGAATGTTCCGGCACGGCTCCTGCGTGGAGCGCGGCCGGAGGCGTATCCGATGGCCTGGACTCGACTGCTGCGCGACGTGACGCTGGACGATGTGGCGTCCGTGGGCGGAAAGAACGCTTCGCTCGGCGAGATGCTGCGCGAGCTCGTACCGCTCGGGGTTCGTGTGCCCGACGGGTTCGCGGTCACCGCGGACGCATTTCGTGCGCTGATGCGCGAATCTCACGTCGACGCGTTCGTGGCGGACCAGCTGGCGGGGCTCTCGCCGACCGACATCGACGACCTCACGCGCCGCTCGGAGCGCATCCGTGCCGCGATCACGCGCACGCCGCTGCCCAAGGCCATCGAGACGGAGATTGTCCAGGCGTACGCGGCTCTGTCGCGCCAGTACGGCGAGGACGCCACCGACGTCGCCGTTCGCTCGTCCGCTACGGCCGAGGATCTCCCGAACGCGAGCTTCGCCGGGCAGCAGGAGAGCTATCTCAACGTGCGCGGCGCGTCCTTCGTGCTCGACGCGGTTCGCAACGCCTTCGCCAGCCTCTTCACGCCGCGCGCCATCCGCTACCGCGCCGACATGGGGTTCGACCACCAGAGCGTCGCGCTCTCGGTCGGCGTGCAGAAGATGGTGCGCTCCGACCGGGCGAGCGCCGGCGTCATCTTCACGCTCGACCCGGAGACCGGGCACCGCGGCGTCATCCTGGTCACGTCGAGCTGGGGTCTCGGCGAGAGCGTCGTGCAGGGGCGGGTGGCGCCCGACCAGTTCGTCGTCCACAAGGGGGCGCTGAAGGCTGGCTTCGCGCCCCTCGTCTGGAAGAAGCTCGGCACGAAGGAGGCGCGCCTCGTCTACGACGAGGAGGGGCACCGGCAAGTGCGCAACGAGCGCGTGGCCGATGCCGACCGCGCTCGCTTCTCGCTGTCGGACGAGGAGGTGCTCACGCTCGCCCGGTGGGCGGCCAAGGTGGAGGACCACTACTCCGCGCGACGGGACGCCGACGTGCCCATGGACATCGAGTGGGCCAAGGACGGCGTCTCCGGCGAGCTCTACTTCGTCCAGGCGCGCCCAGAGACGGTGCACAGCCGGCGCGCGCACCCGAAGCTGCACCTCTACGCGATGAAGGGGCGCGCGACGCCGACCGCCCAGGGCCTCGCGATCGGTGACGGCGTCGTTCACGGTCGCGTGCGCGTGCTGCGGGATCCCCGCGAGGCGGGTCAGCTCCAGCCGGGCGACATCCTGGTGACCGAGATCACGGACCCCGACTGGGAGCCGATCATGAAGACCGCTGCAGGCATCGTGACCGACCGCGGTGGCCGGACCTCCCACGCGGCGATCGTGGCGCGCGAGCTCGGCGTTCCGGCGATCGTCGGCGCGGTCGACGCGACGACGAAGCTCGTCGACGGCAGCGAGGTGACCCTCTCGTGCGCGGAGGGCGAGATGGGGCGCATCTACCCGGGAGCGGTGCCCTTCGACGTCCAGGAGATCGACCCCGAGGCGCTCGCGAGGCCGCGGACGCAGATCCTCCTGAACGTCGGCAACCCGGAGCACGCGCTGAGGCAGTCGCTGCTCCCCAGCCGCGGCGTCGGGCTGGCGCGCATGGAGTTCGTGTTCGCGAGCTGGGTGGGAGTGCACCCGCTGGCCCTCACGCGGTACGCCACGCTCTCGCCCGCCGTGCAACGCCAGATCGACGTGCTCACCGCCGGTTACCCGGACAAGGCGGCGTACTTCGTGGACCGTCTCGCGCAGGGCATCGGCACCATCGCCGCGGCGTTCCATCCGCGTCCGGTGATCCTTCGCTTCAGCGACTTCAAGACCAACGAATACGCGCGTCTCGTGGGCGGTGCCGGCTTCGAGCCCAGCGAGGAGAACCCGATGCTCGGCTGGCGCGGAGCGAGTCGCTACTACCACCCCGACTACAAGGAGGGGTTCCTCCTCGAGTGTGCCGCCGTGAAGCGCGTTCGCGAGACGTTCGGCCTGACCAACCTGAAACTGATGATCCCGTTCTGCCGCACGCCGGAGGAAGGGAAGCGCGTGCTCGAGGCCATGCAGGACGGCGGTCTCACCCGCGGCGAGCACGGCCTCGAGGTGTACGTCATGGCCGAGATCCCATCGAACATCCTCCTCGCCGAGCGCTTCGCGGAGCTCTTCGACGGTTTCTCCATCGGCTCGAACGACCTGACGCAGCTCACGCTCGGCGTCGACCGCGACTCGACGACCGTCGCCCCGCTTTTCGACGAGCGCAACGAGGCAGTCAAGTGGTCGTGCGCGCATCTCCTCGAGGCGGCGCACCGCGCCGGGCGCAAGGTCGGCATCTGCGGTCAGGCGCCCAGCGACTACCCGGACTTCGCGGCGTTCCTCGTCGAACGCGGGATCGACTCCATCAGCCTGAGCGCGGACGCGCTCGTGCGGACGACCATCCGGGTGCTCGCGGTCGAGCAACAGGTCGCCGCCGGCCCCAAGG
>JBEKGQ010000985.1:0-2657 GCA_050012715.1 Polyangiaceae bacterium | reverse complement strand
CAAGGCGGTGCGCGGCGGCGGGCAGGCGACGACGATGGGGACCTTCGCGCAGTTCGCGCGCGGCAAGCTCACGCTGCTGACGGACGCCGCGAGCTCCGCGCGGCTTCGGGGCGTGACGCGACTCCGCGCGGGCGTGGTGGTCGCCTGCGGGGACTGGGGCGGGATCGTCCGCCTCGAGATGGGCGTGCCGGAGCACGTGGGCTCCGTCTGCGGCGGGCACCTCCACGCGATCGCGTCGCTGGGAGAGGCCGGCGCGGTGACGGTCGGCGCCGGAGGGCACGCGCTGTCGCTCTCGCCGAAGCTGCAGGCGCAGCTCGAGGCGGTGCAGACGACGCGGGACCTCCTCGCGCTCGCGGTGGATCCCGTGGGGGTCGCCTGGTCGGGCTCGGCGCAGGCGCGCCTGCTTCGCCGCACCGCCGGGAGCTGGGTCCGCATGAGCGGAGAGCTCGGCCTCCAGTCGTCGGTGGTGGCTCTCTGGGCGGCGCCCCGCACCGTGCGCGCGATCTGCGACGACGGCGCGGTCGTCGAAGGCGTCGTCGCCTGAGCGCTCCTCCCAACCGTGAAGCACGGCGGTCGCGCTTCCGCCGCGTCCTGCTCCTCGTCACCGGCGCCATGCACGTCCCGGTCGCGCTCGCGGTGACGGAAGCGGCACGCCGGCTCGGCGTCGGCTCCGCGCTCGTCACCGTTCTCATCGGCCTCGCCTGGGCGGTGCTGGGCGTCGCGCTCTTCTTCGGGCGCGCGCGCGCGCTGATGCCCGACCGGCGCCGCGACCCGGTCCTGGTGCGCTTCGTCGACGTCCCGTACTTCATCCACTGGTGCGCGGCGCTGTGGACGCTCCCTCCGGCCGTCGTCGAGACCCTCGTCCTGCCGCTCGTCGATCTCGCGCGTGGCGTGCCCGTCCATCTCCCCATGGGCGCGTACATGTGGACGTACCTCTCGGGGCTCGCGGTCTCGGCCTACGGCATCCTCGTGCGGCGGCGGTGGTTCCGCGTCGTCGAGCGGGAGGTGCGCCTGCCCGGCCTCGACGCGAAGCTCGACGGGCTGCGCGTGGCGCAGCTCTCGGATCTCCACGTCGGCGCGCTCACGCCGAAGTCCTGGGCCATGGCGTGGGCACGCGCCGCGAACCGCCGGGCGCCCGATCTCGCCGTCGTCACCGGGGACATGGTCACGAGCGGCACGGACTTCCACGAGGACATCGCGGAGGCGGTCGGCTCGCTGCGGGCGAGCCTCGGCGTCTTCGTGTCGATGGGCAACCACGACTACTTCGGCGAGGGCGAGCCGCTCGTGTCCCTCCTGAGGGCGCGCGACGTGAAGGTGCTCCGCAACGAGGGGCAGCTCGTCGAGCGCGGCGGCGCCGGGCTGTGGCTCGCCGCCATCGACGACACCTGGACGGGCCGCGACGACGTCGAGCGGGCGATGCGCGACCGACCCGAGGGGGCCACGACGGTGCTCCTCGCCCACGATCCCGACAGCTTCGACGAGGCCGCGGACGCGGGCGCCGATCTCGTGCTGAGCGGGCACACCCACGCCGGCCAGATCGCGATCCCGTTCCTGCCGCGCAGGCTGAGCCTGGCGAACCTCGCGCATCGCTACGTCGTCGGCTTCTACTGCCGCGGCCGGTCGACGCTCTTCGTGCACCCTGGGCTCGGGACGACCGGACCCCCGATCCGCATCGGCGCCGCGCCGGAAGTCACGATTCTCGTTCTGCGCACGGGCTAGTGGTAGGGCTCTTGCCATGAACATACCCCGCGAGCCTGCGAGCGGATTGTCTGTGGCAGGCTCCGCAAGGAGGCTGCCATGAACATACCCCGCGAGCCTGCGAGCGGATTGTCTGTGGCAGGCTCCGCAAGGAGGCTGGCATGAAGCGTCGCAGCGCCACCGTGGGCCTGGTGTTCGGTCTACCGCTGACGCTCGCCGTCGCGGGGACGGCGTCGTCGGGGTGCAGCGACAGCCAGCCCGCGGTGTCCACGCTCGGCGAGGGATGCTCGTCCAGCATCTACTGCGACTCGCCGCTCGCGTGCGTCGACTCGCTCTGCCACAGCCCCTGCACGACCACCGAAAACTGCATCAGCCCCTCGATGTGCGTGTCGTTCGGCGGGGCCAACGTCTGCCAGCTCGCCTCCGAGAGCGCGTGCTCGCCCGGCACCCCCTGCGAGTCGGGCTTCGTCTGCGTGTCCAACCAGTGCAGAAACGCGTGCGGCGCCGCGGTCGACGGCGCGGTCGAATGCGCCGTGGCCGGGCAATCGTGCCTCCAGGGGGCCTGTTACGACCCGGGCACGGGCCCCGATGGCGGCGGCGCGATCGACGGTGGGAGCTCGAGCGGAGGGGACAGCGGCGGCACCGTCGACAGCACGACCCCGAGCGACGGGCCGACGTCCGACGGTCCGGTCGTGTCGAACCTCGACGCGGGCGCGCTCGGCTTCACGCCGTCGAACTTCGACCCGGGCGGGGTCAGCGCCGGCGACGCGGGCGCGATCGACGCCGTCATCACGACGGCGTGCACGAACTGCCTCCCGGTGACCGCGACGACGGTCATGACGACCAGCGGCACCCTCGCCGACGTCTACGTGCTGCGGAGCCTGATCGTCTCCCAGACGGCGTCTCTGCGTCTCGGCGGTTCGAACCCGGTCATCCTCGCCGTGCTCGGCACGGTCGAG
>JBEKGQ010000984.1:0-2659 GCA_050012715.1 Polyangiaceae bacterium | reverse complement strand
CGAGGCCGAAGACGCCGGTGTTTTGATTGAGCGCAGGGAAGAGGAACATCGACTTGAAGTCGAGGTTCTTGAGGATCTGGTAGCCGAAGCCGAACCCCATCGACACGTTCGTGACCGTGGCGTCGTTGCCGTAGCGCACGACGTCGAACCCCGTCATCGGGCCGAGCCACACCCTCGGGGTGATCTGGAACCAGAAATCGATGGGGACGATGAGGCCGAACGGCGGGGAGAAGTCGAGCACGAGCGGGACGTAGACGCCGGTGTCGAGGCGCACGCTGTCGCCGAGGTGCAGGGCCATCGGCACGCCGAGCTCGAGGGCGGCCTGGTTGCCCTCGATGGGGACGAAGAGGCGCCCCTCGAGGGCGAGCTCGAAGAGGGGCCCGCGGAGCAAGGCGCCGCGCACGCGGAGCTCCGGGTTGGCCACGACGTCGTCGCGGCCGGCGACGTACTCGCGGTCGAAGAGGCGGCCGTAGAGGTCCGGCTCGATGGCGCGGTCGCCGGCGTCGCCGAAGCGGAGGCCGGTGCGGAGGCCGAGCTCGACGCGGTCGGTGATGCCCACCGCGGCCTCGAGGTTGACGCCGAGCGCGGCGTCGCCCGGCACGGCGCCGACGCCGAGCCCCAGGTCGAAGGCCCACGTCTGCGCCGGCAGCGTCAGGTGCCGGTCGACCCACGGCGGGGCCGCCATCGCCTCCGCCGTGACGAAGCTGACGGCGAGCGCCGCGGCCAGGGCGACCGACGCGAAGACCGGGCGCGCGGCTCTCATCGACCCCGCGGCTCGAAGCGGACGGCGATCTCGAGCTCCTCGTCGGGGCTCCTCCCGCGCGAGGCCGGCACCGCGGTGAAGCCCGGCTCGGCGCGCAGCTCGGCGAAGATCGCCTTCGCGAGGCGCGGCTGCACCCGCGCGCGCCAGGTCTCGAGCCAGGCGTTGCCGTCGGCGTCTCCCTCGTAGTCCGGGCCGAACTCCGCGGAGAGCTCGATGCGTACGACGAAGCGACCTTCCTCGCGATGGACGGGCGTTGTCGTGGGAGGGCGCATGGCCTCATCCTATAGCGCAAGCGATGGCCCAGTCGTCGTCCGGTGGTCCTGCCGTCCCGCGCCTCGGCGTCGTCCTCCCCGGGACGAGGGGAGCCCGCATCCTCGCCGCGTCGTCCCGCGCCGCGCTCGACCGGCCCCTCCGGGCGGGCGCGGAGCTTTCCGTCGCGGTCGCGTCGGACGAGGCCGTCCTCGCCGGGGCGTTTCAGCGCGCCGCCGGAGAGCGCCGCGGGTCGGGTGGGCCGGAGGTGCGGGTCGGCCCGGGGACGGTGCACGTCGCCCTCGCGCTGGCGCACCCGGCGGCGCTCCTGCCCTGCGACGAGCGGCGCATCGTCAACCGCCACGTCCGCCCGCTGCTCCGTGCGCTGACGAAGGCGGGCGGAACCGGCGGCGTGGCGCACTTCTTCGGGCGCGACTGGATCAGCGTCGCGCATCGGCCCGTCGCGTGGGTCGGCTTCGCCCACGACGCCGCGACGCGGCGCACGCTCTTCGAGGCCTTCGTCGCCGTCCGCACCCCGTTCGCCTCCGGCGATCGCGCGAGCTTCCTCGGCAAGCCCCCGGCCACGCTCGAGTCCCTCGCCGGCGGCCCCGTCGACGAGGACCGCCTCGTGCACACCATCGTCGACGCCTACGCCGCCGACACCGTCGCCGTCCATCTCGACCCCGACCCCGACCCCGACCCCGACCCCGACCCCGACCCCGACCCTCCCTGGGCCGCCGTCGTCGACGAGGCCATCGGCCCCCTCGGCGCGGGCCGCGACCGGCACGGCGTCTTCCGCGTGGGCGGCGATCTTCTCGTCTCCCGCGACGCCCTCGCGCGCCTCGAGGCTCTCGCCGCCACGGCCCCACTCGACGACCTCGGCCGCATCGTCGACGAGACCCTCGCCGCGCCGGGCGTCGCCCTCGACGGCGTCCGCTCGCTCACCAGCGTGCGCGACGTCATCGCCGCCGCGCGCACTGCCGCCGCGACCTATGGGAAGCGCACCTGAAAGACGCCCGAGAACACGTTGCCCTTCGCGTACGGGATGGGGTTCCCGGGGACGTGCACGTTGTCGACGTAGTAGTCGTACTCGAGCATCAGCTGCAGCTGCTTCGTGAAGTGGGCCACGCCGACGAACCCGAAGGTGTCGCGCGAGTCCGACCCCTGGGCGCTGTCGGGCGTGTACTTGTCGTAGCGGAACGCCAGCGTGGACCAGCGCGTGATGTCCTGCTCGATGCGCGCCCAGTACCCGAGCTCGTCCTTGCTCACGACCTTGCCGTTCACGATGTCCGCCGGGAGGCCCGGGAGCGCGATCTGCGCCGAGTAGTTCACCGCGCGGTCCATGTTCTGGCCGCGGTCGAACTCGGCGAAGACACGTGTGTCGCCGATCTGCAGGAAGCGATGGTGAATCGCCGCCTCGATGTTCCACGCGTAGCGGGGGTACTGCTTGAAGGCGAGGCTCGCGAGGCTCACCTCCTGCCCCTGGCCGTAGTAGCCGCTCGCGCCGACGTCGAACGGACCGAAGTCGTAGTTCAGGCGGCCGACGATGTCCTTCCCCTTGTTGAGGTCGGGCTGGAGCGAGAACGTCTTCTCGCCGAGCATGTTGCCGTTGATGACCGCGAACTGGCCGGTGAAGCGGTTGTGGAG
>JBEKGQ010000983.1:0-2661 GCA_050012715.1 Polyangiaceae bacterium | reverse complement strand
CGAGGCCGCCGTTGTCCTCCTTTTTCGCGCGCGCCATGACCGCGTCGAGCGCGGCGCGGAGCCGCCGGAGGTACCCGGCGTCGGCGAGGCGCCCGAGCTGCTCCGGCGCGACGAAGAGCGACGTCCCCGCCAGCGCGTCGCCCGGGAAGAGGCACGCTTCCATCTCCGGCGCGAAGGCCACGTCCGGCACGAGGCGGAGCAGCGCGTCCACCTCGTCCGCGTCGGCGGGCATCCGCGAGCCGGCGTGGAGCCCCAGTCCTCGCTCGGGCTTCGCGCTCATGACGCGTCGGCGGCGGGGTGCTCCGGCGCGGCGCCCCCTCGCGCGCGGGCCCACCGCCGCGCGACGTCGGCCATCACGCGGCGCGTGTTCTCCTCGAGGAGCGGCATGAGGAGCTCGTTCGTCTCGTTCAGCTTGAGCAGGAACGACGCCGGCAGCTCCCGCCGCTCGTCGATCGCGGCGTAGAGCTCGTCGAAGACGGCGGCCGCCTCGGCCGGGACGCTGTCCGACCCGGGACGCTGGAAGGTGCGCCGCTCGGGCCGGACCGCCGCGAGCGCCTTCGCGGCGTCCCCGCGCCCGAGCCACGTGAGCGTCTGGCGGACGACGCGCTCCGGGTCGCGCAGCAGGCCGTCGTACGACTGCGCATGGACGGGGTAGCGCCTTATCGAGATGTCGCGCACGAGCTGGAAGTTCTCCGCCCACCACTCGAGCGCCGGCGGCATCCGCTCCGGGGGCTGCGCGTCCTCGCCGCCCGCCTTCGCGCGGTCCGCGTCCTCCATCGCGTTGAGGCGCAGGAGCGACGCCTCGTGCTCGCGCCACTCGCGCATCGAGGCGACGACGTGCCCGATGAACGCCCGGTCGCTCCGCACGAGCCCCGGGATGAACACCTTCACGCAGTGATTCTCGACCTGCTCGGGGAAGAAGTACGCGCCCGTCCTCGGGTGCGGGTTCGTGGCGTAGTAGATCCCCGCGCGGAGCATCGACTCGTAGAAGCCCTCCTTGTTGGCTTCCTTGAGCGTGGTCTCCCAGTCGCGCGGGAAGGCCTCGCCGAAGTGAGGGATGCCCGCGGCGATGAGGATCTGCATCCACATCGACGTCCCGGACCGCTTGGTCCCGGTGACGATGATCACGACGACGCGTCAGTTACAGGTGATCGCGACGGGAATGGGCTTGCCCGTGAAGTCACCGCTGATCTGCTCGATGGTGGGGTCGGTCGCCCAGTACGCAGCGAGGGAGGCCACCTTGTCACCATTCGTGTCCTCGATGGTGGGGCTGCCGGCCGACGAGTAGTGGAGGTAGAGCCCCGCCTGGGCGTTCGAGTTCGCCGCGTTGAACGCCTTGATCTGCTGGCAGGCGGTGGCGGGGTTGAACGTCGACCCGAGGGCGATGATGGCCTGGTCGGTGGCGGCGGGATCGTTCACGACCGCGGTGGGGTCACCCACGTCGCTGTAGACGGTGTGGTCCTGCGACCCGTAGTAGCTGTTGTGGTAGCTGCCCGAGTAGTACTGGTAGCTGTACTTCCCGGTCGCCGTCGCGGGGCGCGTGAAGTACGCCACCGTGAGGCGGAACTTGGCGGGGTCGACCCCGTTGACCGGCGCGACGGCGGTCGAGAACGTCACCTGGAGGGAGTTCCCGTCGACGAGCGCAGCCTTCGTGATGGTCGGCGCCGCCTGCGCGGTCACCGCGGGAGGGGCGGCCGTCTTGCCGGTGGAGGTCGAGTCGCCCGCGCCGCAGCCCGGGATGACGAGGAGGCCCGCGGCCATGGCCGCCATGACGAGACGATGGAATTCAGCGCCCATGGGCCTCATCTATGCCCGTTCCCCGATGTGGGTCAAGGCGGAACGCCCCACCGAAAGTTACTGGGCCGCAACGGAGACGCGCTCGACGCGCCGCGCATTCCCGTGGGCGTTGACGCGTGCCGCACGGAGTGAAAAAGAGGCGTCATGTCGGACGGTTTCGTCGTCTGGTTCACGGGTCTCAGCGGCGCCGGGAAGAGCACGCTCGCCGCGATGCTCGCGGGCGAGATCGCGGGGCGAGGTGTCCCGGTCGAGGTGCTCGATGGCGACGAGGTGCGGGCTCACCTGTCGAAAGGCCTCGGTTTCTCGAAGGAAGACCGCGACATCAACGTGCGACGCATCGGCTTCGTGGCGAAGCTCCTCGCCCGCGTCGGGGCGTGCGCGGTTGCCGCGACGATCAGCCCGTACCGCGCGATCCGCGACGAGCAGCGCGCGCAGGTAGGGCGTTTCGTCGAGGTGTACGTCAAGTGTGACGTCCCGACGCTCGCCCGCCGCGACCCGAAGGGGCTCTACGCGAAGGCGCTCGCGGGCGAGCTCCGGGACTTCACCGGCCTCGACGACCCCTACGAGCCGCCAGAGAGCCCGGAAGTGGTGGTCGACACGGCGATCGAGTCGAGGGAGGCGTCGCTCGCGAAGGTCGTCGCGAAGCTCGAGGCGCTCGGGTACCTCCCCGCCCGCGATCACGGCGTCGACTGAGGCCGCGCCCCCGTCGCCGGCCCCGTTCACGTCGATGACAGGCCTGAACACGTCGTGAACGCCTCTGATCACGTCGATGACAGGCGTGATCACGTCGTGAACACCTCTGTCGAGCTCGTGAACACCTCTGTCGACGTCGTGAACACCTCTGTCGAGCTCGTGAACACCTCT
>JBEKGQ010000982.1:0-2661 GCA_050012715.1 Polyangiaceae bacterium | reverse complement strand
CTGGCGGTGGGGTGCGCGCTCTTCGTGACGCTCGCGTCGATCCCGTACGTCGGGTACGTCGTCATCTTCGGCGTGATGCTCGCGGGCGTGGGAATCCTGGTCGCGACGCGGGGCGCGGGGTTCTTCGTGAAGAAGAACGGCAATGGCGGGGGAGTCGCGAGCTACCGGTCGGCGGCGACGGTGTGAGGACGGAGGGAGCGCGGTCCCGCCACAAACTTCGGGTTCGCGTCGGCGGCCCACTACGATAGCGGCGTGAGGCGACCCATGACGCGCATCGAGATGGCCACGCCGCTGGGCGTCGGCGTGACGCTGGGACTGTCGGCGGGGGTACTGCTCGGAATGGTGGCCGGCATCGCGGGGGTGATCCTCGGGCTCGCGGCGGGCGCCGTCGCGGGGTACCTGGCGGGCAAGGCGATGCACCGCGACGAGGGCCATCGCGCGGCGAGGGTCCGCGAGCTCGACGCGATCATCGGGGTGGCCGGCGGGGACATGGGGGCGGCCCCCGTGACGATGCCGCCGGAGCCGACGCCGGCCGACTGGATGGCGGAGTGGCTGACGCCGCCGCCGCCGGTCGCCGGATAAATCGACCGAGCCGGGCGAAATAGTCGGTAACGAAACGGGGGGTCGTACGGCTCTCTCTTGGGGGCACGGGAGCGCAGAGCCCCGGGTCGCTAGCCCGGAGCCTCGGGTGCCGATCCCGGAGCCCTGGGTGGGCGAGCTACCGCGGTATCTCGTCCACCCGGAGCCTCGGGCGTCGATCCCGGAGTCCCGGGTCTTGCTCCCGGAGCCCTGGGTGGCGATCCCGGAGCCCTGGGGGCCGATCCCGGAGCCCTGGGTCTTGCTCCCGGAGCCCTGGGTGGCGATCCCGGAGCTCCGGGTGCCGATCCCGGAGCCCCGGGTGGCGATCCCGGAGCCCCGGGCGGGCAGGACGGCCTCCCGGCTCTCCTTCCCGCTGACGTGATTTCGCGCTCTTACGACTCCCCTGCATTTTCTTTCGCGAAAGACTCCGACTCGCCCCGTTAAGGGAAAGAGGGGACGAGGACGGAGCATGCGGCTCCGCCCCCGGCCGCTCACGTCCATTCATCGAAAGAAGAGGCCACCATGGCGACTCCCAAGAAGACCGATCTCACCGCGAACCTCACCACGTGCGCCAACGGGCTCACGGCCAACTACCCCGCGACGCAGTCGTGGGTCTTCGAGACGAAGACCTACACGCGGGGCGACATCCTCAACATGCTGCAGGCGGTCGTCACCGCCGCGCAGACCACCAAGGCGGCCCACGACGCGTGGCTCGCCGCGGTGGCCGCGGAGCAGGCGCAGCTCGCGACGCTGCGGCCGGTGCTTTCTTCGCTGCACAAGTCGCTCGAGGCGCAATGGGGCGCCACGAGCACGAAGATGGGCGAGTTCGGGTTCACGCCCGAAAAGCCGCCCGTGATGACGGCGGCGTCGAAGGCCGCCTCCGCGGCCAAGGCGAAGGCCACGCGGGCGGCGAAGAAGGCCGCCCTCGCCACGGTGGGGACGGCGGCGCCGGCGACGGCTCCCGCGGCCGCCCCCGCGACGCCGGCGACGCCGGCGGCGCCGAAGACCGCCTGACGCGCCGTCGCCGCGCCAGGGGAGAGCAGAAGAAGCCTCAAAGGAGGGGAGGAGGAAAGGAGAGAGAGAGGGTCGCGGATTCTCGACCCGAGACCCTCCTTCCTCCTCCTTGCCTCCTGCTCTCCTTTTGCTCTCGTCTCGGTCGAGGATCGCGCTCGGTCCTCTAGAAGTCGACCTGGCGCACGAGCTCCGGCGCCTTCGTCGTGGCGCGCGGAGCCCGGTGGGGGGCCGGCTTCGCCGTCGCGCGGGGCAGCGTGTCCACGTCGACCGCGGGCATCACCAGCACCGGCGCCTCGTCGCCCGGCGGCGCGTCGGTCACCGGCGAGGGCAGCTCCTCCGCGGCGTGGGGCGCGACGGCGACGAGCGGGGCCTTCCCCGGCGTCAGCGAGTGCGTGGCCACGAGCACCAGCGCGACGACGGCCGCGGCGCACGCGGCGGCGAGCCACGGCATCGGCGGCCACGTCCAGCCCGTCCAGGGCGGCGTGTCGACCGCCACCGGGGCGTCGCTCGGCATCGCGCGCGTCGCCAGCGTGTCGACCGCGACGCCGGCGCAGGAGCCGAGCGTCTCGCGCTTGCCGTGGAGGTCGTCGATCGCCGCGCGCACCGCCCAGCGCATCGCGGTCGCGTCGATCCAGCGCTGCGCGGGCTCGAACGCGAGGGCCCCGTCGAGCACGTGCGCCACCACGTCGGACACGCCGTCGATGAGCACGTCGGCGGGGGCCACCGGCTCGTTCTGCGCGCGGATGACCGACGCGATGGGGTTCGGCGCGTCGTGCAGCAGGCGCCCCGTGAGCAGCGTGTAGAGGAGCGCGCCCGTCGCCCACACGTCGGTGCGGGGCCCGACGTCCGCCGTCTTCCCGCGGGCCTGCTCGGGGGCCATGAACCCCGGCGTCCCCATCACCGTGCCGCACGCCGTCGCGTCGAGGGCGTCCTCGACCCGGGCGATGCCGAAGTCGAGGACCCGCACGCGTCCACCCGTCTCGAGGTAGATGTTGTCCGGCTTGAGGTCGCGGTGCACGATGCCCCGCCGGTGGGCCGCCACCAGGACATCGAGGACCGCCTCGACGA
>JBEKGQ010000981.1:0-2665 GCA_050012715.1 Polyangiaceae bacterium | reverse complement strand
CACGGCATGGGGCTGTCACGGGCGACCAGCCAGCAGTGGAGCTCGTCGCGCCACATCTCGTGGTGCGTGATCGCGAAGAGCGCGACGGGCAGGTAGGCGCAGACGACGAGCGCGGCGAAGCTACGGTCCGGCCGGCCAGGCGGGCTGGGCACGGGGCGCAGGGTACGCGCGCGGACGCGCGATGGGCTACATTGGGCTCATGCAGAGGCGGCAAGCGCTCGCGTGGATGGCAGGGGCGGGGCTCGGGCTCGCGGCGCTGGCGGCATGCTCGAAGGCATCGGCGCCGGCGTCCGAGCTGCGCGCGCTGACGGTCGACGAGGTGGCCGCGCGCATCGCCGCAAACGACGGCAAGACGTTCATCTACGACAACAACCCGCAGGACCGCTTCGTGAAGAGCCACGTCCCGGGCGCGAAGTGGCTCGAGTACGACCGCATCGCCGCGACGGACTTGCCCGCCGACAAGGGCGCGACCCTCGTCTTCTACTGCGCCAGCGAGCTTTGACACGCTTGCCATACCGCCGCGGTCGCGGCGGAGAAGCTCGGATACGTGAACGTTTACATCATGCCTGCGGGCATCGCCGGCTGGGAGCGCGCCGGGAAGCCGGTCGAGCGCGGATAGGCGTCGAACGATCTCCTGCGCCACCCTGCGGTTCACCTCGGCTCACTCGCCAGGTGTGGCTCGCATTCACACCCTGCGTAACGCTTTCGCCGCCTGATCGCTGCTCGCGTTCGCCGGCCTTTCAGCGTACAAACCGGCCTGATGCAGCTCTCCCTCCGCGACCCGACCTACACCCCACCGGTGGGGGAGAGCCGCACCGAGCGCGTGGCGGAGCGCTTCATCCACGATCGCCGTGACGTCCCGTTCCTCTCGCTGATGGCGCTCACGTCGCTGACCGTGATCCCGACGGGCCTCGTGCTCTTCGTGCCGGGCCAGTTTCGCTGGTGGCTGGCGGCGGTGCACCTCGTCCTCGTCATCTACTTCATGGGCCCGTTCGTGCTCATGCTCCACAACACCAGCCACCGCCGCCTCTTCAAGCGTCCGTGGAGCTGGATGAACCAGTACATCCCGTGGGTGCTCGGCCCGTTCTTCGGCGAGTCGCCGGAGACGTACTTCGCCCACCACGTGGGGATGCACCACCCCGAGAACAACCTGGAGGACGATCTCAGCTGCACGATGAAGTACCAGCGCGACAGCGTGCTCGGCTTCATCCACTACTTCCTGCGGTTCTTCGTCGGCGCCCTGCCCGAGCTCAGCGTCTACCTCGCGAAGCGAAAGCGACGGTCGCTCATGATCCGCTGCATGATCGGGGAGCTCAGCTTCTTCGCGGCGGTGGCGGGGCTCGTCTACCTCGACTGGCGTCCCGCGCTGGTCGTCTTCATCTTGCCGTTCATCATCACGCGCTTCGCGATGATGGCTGGCAACTGGGGCCAGCACGCGTTCATCGACGCGGCGTCGCCGGAGAACTGTTACCGGAACAGCATCACCTGCATCAACTCTGGCTACAACAAGCGCTGCTTCAACGACGGCTACCACATCGGCCACCACATCAAGCAGACGCGCCACTGGACGGAGATGCCGGGCGACTTCCAGGCGAACGTGGCCAGGTACGAAGAGGAGCGGGCCATCGTCTTCGAGAAGCTCGACTTCTTTCTCGTGTGGCTCTTTCTGATGCTCGGCCGGTACGACTGGCTCGCGAGGCGCTACGTGCACCTCGGCGCGGTGCGCCCGTCGGAGGAGGAGATCATCGGCCTCCTCCGGACGCGCACCGCGCGCATCTGATCAGCGGGCGAGGAGGCGGGTCGCGACGCGCGCGAACGCGGGGGCCGCCGTCGTCGGCCCGTTGCCGTCCTCGCGCGGCTGCTCGACGCCCACCACGACGACGAAGCGCGGCGCCTCGACCGGGAAGAAGCCGACGAAGCTCGCGTAGACGCCCTCGCCCCCGCCGGGAAGGTCGAAGCTCGCGGTGCCGGTCTTGCCGGCCATCCGCACGCCGTCGAGGCGCGCGCGCGTGCTCGTCGACTGCTCGCTGTTCACCGCGCGCTCGAGGATCGACGCGACGATGCGGGCGGTCTCCGCCTTGAAGATCGTCTCGCGCGGAGGACCGCTGCTCCGGTGGGTCACCGTGGGCGGGACGTAGGCACCCCCGTTGGCGAGCACGGCGTAGGCCGCTGCGACCTGCAGCGGGCTCGCGGTCGCCCCCTCGCCGATGGCGGCGTTCACGCCCCGGAACGTGTGGTCGTCGATGCGCTCCGGTATCGAGCCGGCGGCGGCCCCGTCGATGGGCGGCGCGCTCCCGAAGTGGAGCGCGCGCATCGTCCGCCGGAGACGCTCGCCGCCCAGCCGGTCGAAGACCTTGGCGAAGCCGATGTTCGACGAGACGGCCATCATCTCGGTGACGCTCAGCGTCCCGTTCTCGTGGCTGTCGCGAAGGACCTTGCCCTCGTACGTCCAGCTGCCGTGCTCGCAGTCGAAGCGGTCGTCCGGCGCGACCACTCCGGCCTCGATCGCGGTCGCCAGCGTGAAGGCCTTCATCGTGGACCCGGTGAAGTACACGCTCCGGACCCCCACGTCCGCGGGGGCGCCGTGCGCGCGGCCTGCGTTGGCGAGGAGCTCACCGGTCGACGGATCGAGGACGACGATGGCACCCGCGACGCCTTGCCACTC
>JBEKGQ010000980.1:0-2667 GCA_050012715.1 Polyangiaceae bacterium | reverse complement strand
TCTAGCAGCGACGGAATGAGATTCATCTCTAGATTCGCAAACGCCTCGAGCATCTCCGTGAACTGCGACGTGTAGATAGAGTCCAAGCTCGACGGCGGCGTGAAGTTCCACTCACCGGGGCTACGGAGCGTGTTGCGCACGACGGTGCCGAAGTTGTTCAGGTTGCAGAACATGAACATGCGGACGGTCCGAATCCCGAGCTCGTTCTTGAGCACGTTCAGGTTCTGACGCAGGTTCGCCGTCCACTGGTTGTAGAGAGGCTGGTCTCGCGGCGCCTTGTCGCCACTACCGAAGTAAACTCCGTACTTGTCCCAAGCCCAAGGGTAGTTGTAGCCCACCTCGAGCTTGGGGTTTGGGACGACGGTGACGGAGGTCGTGTTCTTGTCGTTGCCGGCCATCGGTCATGCCTGACCTTGGCGCGACTTGGGCACGCCGTTCGCATGGACGTTCTGCACACCGATTCGAATCGGGAACGCCGACGAGGATGGACTCGTCGTCGAGTACGTAAGCGGCCGGCCTGCCTGCTGCACCATCGACTACGGCGAGTTCCCTAGCGACGCATCGGATGCGACGCTCTACCGCTATGCGCGTGAGTTGCGTTTGTTCTCCGAGTCCGCTGGTGAGCTCGACCGGGACTTCTACAACCTGGCCTACTGGGGCCACTCCATCGAAGCCAGCATGACCTCCTTCAAGAATGACTATCCCGACGCGGAAAACGCAACCGGGGGTGCCTCGTGCCATCCAAATGGGTACTGGAGTCACCCCGTTCGCCTGGCCGACAGTTACGCCCTCCACATTCTCTCGACGCGGACAGAATCGAGCCCCGAGATTGCGCGCGCGAGGATGGCGACAGCACGAGCGACGCGGTCTTCCTGCAACGTCGCTCGGCGATGCCGACACGTCGCGTCGCATCTTCCCCACGTCGCCCGTCTACATCGACGCGACGCTTTCATCGTTCGCCGAGTGACCTCGCGGAATGGACGAGCGGAAGAACATCTTCGCCGCGTCGCTCGTCCATGCCGCCGAGTCTCTTTTGCTTCGAGCGAAGCGACGCGTCGGAGATGGCGCGGCGCTTTTCCTCGAGCCCGAGCGCCTTTGCTCGAAGGGAAAGCGCCGTGGCTGCCTCGACGAGCGGCTTTCCTCTTTCGCCGTGCGACGCGGCGTCCATGTCGGGACGCTCGGCTCGATGCCCGAGACGCGTTGCTTCGTCGCCGAGGCGCGTTGCTTCGTCGCCGAGGCGCGTTGCATCATCCTCGAGGCGCGTTCCTCCATCCCCACGACCAAAGGACGCAACTTCCTGCGCGCCTGCCCGATGGGAAGGCATGACCGACATCGGCGCATTGAGCTCCTCTTCCTCCTCCTCCCTCGATCCCTGGGCCTCGTCGCTCGACGACGACGAGCAACGCCGTCGGTCTGCGGCCACGCTCTCCACCGCGGGTCCCGCGCGCGAGGCGTCGGAGCTCCCCGACCCTCCGGCGCTGAATGGTGCGTTGCTCGCACGGGCCGCAACCGCGACCGCGACCGCCGCCCCTCGTCCTTCGCTGGCCATGGGCATCCCCGCCGGCGACGTCGCGCCCGTCGATTCCGCCACGACGCCGGCGGCCCCGGTCCAGCGAGGACTCGACGCGTTCCGCGCGACGGCGACGCCGACGTATCACTTGCCCGATGGAACGGACGTGACGGTGGCGGCGCCGTTCCGCATGCCGGCGCGGCTGGAGCGGCAGCTGACGCCCGACGAGAAGAAGGACCCGACGACGCTGCGCTACGCGCAACAGGAAGGTCGCGTGGTCGGCCACCAGGCGGAGCTGGCCACCATCGCCGGCAAGGCGGGCATCGGCCCGGGGGGCCTCGTGGCCCTCTACTACGGGCACGGCACACCGCAGCAGGTCCGTGCCGTCACGCAGGGGCTCCTCGACGCCGGGAAGCTCCCCGTCGGTGACGGGAAGCCAACCTCCGTCGCCAACCGCGTGCGGCAGATGATGTGCGACTACGGCCTCGGGTTCGACTGCGCGGGGTACACGCAGCAAGCCTTCCTCGTGGCCCAGGGGGTGACGCGCGCCCAGGTCGGGTTCGCCAACCCGACGAACGAGGGGCTGTCCGCGCTGGGGCCACCCCACTTCCAGCGGGTCGCGGCTCCCGGGGACGCCCGACCGGGCGACCTCGTCGTGCTCGGACCTCCCGACGGCGAGACCGTCGGTCATCGCGCCATCATCGCGGAGCGACACGATCTCGGGGCCGGCGAGCTCCAGAGGCTCGGATGTTCGCCCACGGTCCGCGCGATGCTGGCGGCGGGACACGTGACGGTCTTCTCGGTCGACTCGTCGTGGGGCTCCGGCGCCGATCCGTCCCTCGGAGGAGTGCAGCGTCATACATGGCTGTACGACGCCACGACGGGCCTCTGGGGAACGGTGGGCGCGGGCGAAGGGGGCGTCGTCCGCCTCAGCGACCGGCCCTATTCGGACCACCCGCTCGAGGGGATCTACCGCTACGCAGGGAGCTCCTGAGCCATGCGACCCTCCCGCCTCGCGCTCGCCGCCCTGCTCCTCGTCGCCACGGGCTGCTCGAAGTCGCCCCCGGGCGCCGCCGGAACGGCGCTCACGGAGGAGGACGAGCTCCTCCTCGCGGTCTGCGGTGGACGCCAGCCGTGCTCCATCGAGAGTCAGCTCT
>JBEKGQ010000979.1:0-2673 GCA_050012715.1 Polyangiaceae bacterium | reverse complement strand
GGGCTTGCGGACGCGGGAGCCGGCGACGCCGCAGCAGAAGCCGGAGCGGCGGGCGCGGGCAGCGACGCCGCCGCCGAAGCGGGGGGCGGGGGCGGTAGTGGCGGAGGGACGACATGCGACACGGCGAACCACGTGTGCGTGCAGTGCGTCACCGATTCGAACTGCGCGCTGGGTCAGACCTGCTCCAACAACACGTGCGTCTCGGGGTGTGACGCCACCCACGGATGCCCGGCGGGGAGCGGGTGCTGCTCGGGCCTCTGTCAGCCGCTGAACACCGTCAGCAACTGCACGGGGTGCGGGATCACGTGCGACACGACGTCGGGGCACAGCCAGGGGGCGGCCTGCGGCCCAGGCGGCTGCACCTACACCGGCTGCGCGGCTGGGTGGGGCGATTGCAGCTCGGCGCCGCCCGACAGCGACGGCTGCGAGACGAACGTGAGCAGCACGAACCAGAAGGTCTGCGCGGACGGGACGTGCGTGGCGACCGGGACGTGCTGCTCGGCGTCGGACTGCTCGTCGCCGCCGACGCCGACCGCCTGCTACCCGGCGACCGGCGTCTGCGCGTCGGAAGGAGCCACGTGCAGCTACCCGCAGAACGCGGGCTCGGTCATCTGCAGCGGCACGACGTGCTGCAACCCGATCAACGGCACGTGCAACAACGACTGCTCGCTCGACTGCGCCACCGGCTTCGGTCACTGCACGACCAACCCCTCGGGCGGCTGCGAGACGAACACCGGCACGAACACCGCCGACTGCGGCGGTTGCAGCCGGGCGTGCTCGACCTCGCACACGTCGACGCTCGCGTGCTCGAACGGCGAGTGCACGTCGACGTGCGCCACGGGATGGGGCAATTGCTCGACGCCGATCGCGCCCGCGGCCGACGACGGGTGCGAATCGAACCTGACGACCTGCTACGGGACGCCGTGCTGCCTCGCCGGACAGTGCCCCGATCCCCACCCCAACGGCGCCGGACAGAACTACGACGACTGCGATCCCCTGGGCACGGTCGGCACTGCCTCGACCTACACGCAGACGATGGCGCAGGAGGCCGCGACCGCCTACCCGCTGTCGGGGGGCACCCTCATCTCCGGCACGTGCCAGACCGGCGGGGGACTCCTCATGGGCATGGCCACGAGCAACTACTCGACCTGCGCCACGTGGTGCTACGCGGGAAACTGCGCGGGGTACTTCATCATCGCGACCAACGGCAACTGCTACTGCCCGGCCGCCGGGAAGGGCGAGAACAGCGGTACGTGGCAATGACCGCGGATGGCTCCCTGCCGTCCGACGACCCGGCGTGCTAAGCCGGACTCGAAGCGTCATGCCCGCCGAGCGCAAGCGCCCGTGGTACCTCGTCCTCGCCTTGCTCGGCGCGCTGGCCCTGGGGATGACCGGCGCCTGCAACGGGTGGGCGGCGGTGACGCTCTACCGCGAGCCGGTCGACGTGAGCCTCGCCGGCCAGGGCATCTCCGATCCCGCCGACCGCACGGCAGTCGAGTCCCGCGTCGCCACTTACGTGAGGACGCTCGACGCGGCGAAGCCCCGAGGCTGGCCGATCGCCGTCGCGGGGCTGCTGCTGGGCTCCGCGATGGTCATGTTCTCGATGCGTGCGCTGGGGGGCAGCCGCGGCGCCCGCGCCGCGCTGGTGCAGCTCGCGGTGGCCCAGGCCGGGCTCAACGGGGCGAGCTACTGGCTCCTTCGCGACGTCATGGAAGCAGACACCCGGTGGCGCGAAGCGAGTGAGGTGGCCGAGGTGCACGAACGCGAGCGCGACCCGGTACGTGCCGACGCGACGCTCCGCCTGACGATGGGCGTGGTGCGCGCACGAAACCCCATCGGCCTCGTCCTCAGCACGCTGGGGAGCGTGCTGGTGGTCGTCGCGCTCACCCGCCGTCGATCGCGCGAGTTCTTCGACGCCGCCGCCACGGCGATCGAGGAGCGCTAGCCGGCGATGGGCCGCATTCACCGGCTCCCGGACGACCTCGCGAATCAGATCGCGGCTGGCGAGGTGGTCGAGCGACCGGCCAGCGTCGTGAAGGAGCTCATCGAGAACGCGCTCGATTCGGGCGCCACCAGGGTGAAGGTCGAGCTCGAGCAAGGCGGCGTCGCGCTCGTTCGCGTGAGCGACGACGGCGCCGGAATGCCGGCCGACGACGCGGTGCTCGCGCTCGAGCGGCACGCGACCAGCAAGCTCGCGCGAAAGGAGGACCTCTTCGCCCTCCGCACCTTCGGCTTTCGCGGCGAAGCGCTCCCGAGCATCGGGTCGATCGCGCGACTCCGGCTGCTGACGCGGGCGCGCGGGGCGCCAGAGGGGACGGAGGTGCTCGTCGAAGGTGGGGGCGCGCAACGCGCGAAGCCGGCGGGCGCGGCCGAGGGGACGAGCGTCGAGGTGCGCGACCTCTTCTTCAACGTGCCGGCGAGGCGCAAGTTCCTCAAGTCGACGGGCACCGAGTCGGCGCACGTCAGCGAGGCGATGATGCTGGCGGCCCTGGCGCGCCCCGACGTGAGCTTTTTCCTCGTGCGCGACGGGCGCGCGGCGCGCGACTGGCTGCGCGTCGGCACGCGCCGCGAGCGGGTCGCCCAGACGATCGACGGCGAGCGCCTCGAGACGTGCCTCGGCGAGCGAGGGCCGCTGCGAATCGAAGGGCACCTCACGGCGCCGGAGCGGGCGCG
>JBEKGQ010000978.1:0-2688 GCA_050012715.1 Polyangiaceae bacterium | reverse complement strand
TCCGGGAAGCCTCGCGACGGACCGGCAGGCGCGTGATGACGAGCCAGGCGAGCGCCGCCAGCCCGGCCACGACGAGCGGCAGCTTCTTCCACGGGCTCGGGGGGCGCATCGGCAGCACGAGCCCGAGCTCGCCGCCGGACTGGAACCACGGCGCATCGGGGACGTAGCGCATCCGGAGCGACGCCTCGGTCGCCGCCGGCATCGCGAACGTCAGCACGACGCGCGCCTCGGCCGCGGCGAGCGGCGCCGCGCCGACGATGGCGTCGCTCGTGCGCGCCTCGACGGTGCCCGTCGGCGAGGCCACGCAGCCGCGCTTGGCGCATCGAGGGACCGCGCGGACACGCACCGGGACGCCCTCCTCCGGGGAGCCGACCGGCAGGCGCCCGTCGACCGCATCGGCGGAGGTGAGGTCGACGTGCGTGCGGCGCTCGACCTGCATCGCGAGAAAGCTCGCGCTCGCGTCGCTGCTCCCCGCGAACGACACGCGCAGCTCGCCGCGCCCCGGGGGGCCGAGGTGCGCCGCGTCGACCGGGAAGCGCGCCCGACCCGACGCATTGCTCATCGCCGAGCCGAGGTTCGTCCCCGCCTCGTTCGTGAGGACGAGCGGGATCCCGACCGCGGCGGTCGTCACGCCGTCGTCCTCCGTCGACGCGACCACCTCGAGCACGGTGCCCTCGTCGTCGAGCGACAGCACGGGGCGCTCGGGATCGAAGCGGAGCGTCACCGGCTCGAGCGCGAGATCGACGGCGAGATCGAGCCGGGCCCCGTCGACGAACGCCGCCGGCTGCGACTCGAGGTGCACGACGTAGCGATCGGTCGGCAGCGCGAGGCGCACACAGAAGCGCGCGGCGTCGTCCGTGGGGAGAGACAGCAGATCCCCGCGCTCGAGGACCGGCGGCGCGGCCCCGTCCGAGCACGCCTCGGGCGAGGCGCCGGCCAGCGTCGCCGTGCCGGCGGGCGACGTCGCCCGGGCGATGCCGACCGCGACGCGCGCGCCCGCGATGGGATGGGCGGTGTCGTCGAGGACCGTCCCCGAGACGACGAGCTTGTTCGAGGCGCGCGCGGTGTGGGCCTCGATGCGCGCGGTGCCCCTCACGTGGACGTGCGGCGGCCCGTCGGCGGCGATGGCGTCCGGCGTAAGGAGGGGCGGGACTGGCGCGAGGAGAGGCGCGGCGACGGCCGCCGCGCCCAGGAGCCGCATCCAGATCGCTCTCGGCACGCACGTGCATGGTATCCTCGAAACTGTGGCGAGGCTCGTCCTCCGGCTCCTCGTCGTGGTCCTCCTCGCGATCACGACGTCGTCCCTCGCGCGGGCCGACAGCCGCCTCCAGTTTCTCTCCGACCAGCTGCGCTACCCGCCGGCCTCGGGTCAGCCGGACGACTTCCGCGTCCGCACCAACGCGGCGCTCGCGCTCGGGGCGACCAACGACGACGGCGCGGTCGCGCCCCTGTGCGGGGGGCTCGACGACCCCAGCGCCGTCGTCCGCCAAGCCGTCGCGGTGGGGCTGAAGAAGCTGGCGCGCCCGTCCTCGAAGGACTGCATCCAGCGGCACCTGGCGAGCGAGAGCAACGACGGCGTGAAGGCCCAGCTCCAGAAGGCCCTCGACGCGCTCGGCGGGGGCGGGGGCGGGGGCGGCGGCAGCCCGGCGGTCGTGGCGGGCGCGAAGTACTACGTCTCGATCTCACCCATCAGCAACAACACGACGCGGTCGGGGGCCGACGTCGAGCGCATCGTCCACGCCGCCATCGCGGGCAAGCTGGGCCAGCTCGGCGAGTACCAGCTGGCGCCGGCGGGCGAGTCGAGCTCGGACGCCAAGGCCGCGATCGCCAAGCGCTCCCTGAAGGGCTTCTTCCTCTCGGTCAGCGTCGACAAGTTCGACTATTCCGACGGCAATTTGCGCGTCAAGGTGAAGATCGCGGTATTCTCCTACCCTGGAAAAGACCTGCGCGGAGAGGTCCCGGCCGGGGCCTCCTCGCAGGGGACGCGCCCCGGAGACACGTCGACCGAGGACCAGCTGATGACCCTCGTTTCGGCCCGCGCTGCCGAGCTTTTCGCTCAGAATTTCAAGTGAGGACTCCGTCATGCCGACCACCGCCGCCATCTCCGTCGAGCAGACCGGTGCTCACAAGCGAAGCTTCCGGAACTACCTCCTCGATTCGCGATTCCAGCTGAAATACACGAGCTACCTGGTCATCGTGGCGCTCTTCATCAGCGGCGTCATGGGCTCGGTCCTCTACACGACGACGCGCGGCCTGGTCGAGGAGAGCACCAAGGTCGTCGAGATGAGCCAGAAGGTCTCGGAGGAGAGCAAGAAGGTCTCCGAGGTGAGCCGCATGAACATCAAGGACCTCGCGTCCGACAGCCCCGAGCTGCTCGCGGAGTTCAACAAGGAAGCGGCCGAGCACGACAAGACCATCGCCGACCAGCAGGCGGCGATCGCGAGCAACCAGGCGCTCCTCATCAGCCGTCAGACGACGGTGATCTACTCGCTCGTCGGGGGCCTGGCGCTGATGGTCGTGCTCATCGGCTTGCTCGGCATCTACTTCACGCACAAGGTCGCGGGGCCCATCTACAAGATGAAGCTCCTCTTGAATCAGGTCGCGGAGGGGCGGCTCAACGTGAACGCGAAGCTGCGCAAGGGGGACGAGTTGCAGGACTTCTTCGACGTCTTCGCCGGGATGGTCGAC
>JBEKGQ010000977.1:0-2696 GCA_050012715.1 Polyangiaceae bacterium | reverse complement strand
CGAAGGCTGCCCGTCACGCGACCGATGAACCCATCCAACCGCGCCATCTCGGGCGCACCTGCTTCGTAGGTCATGCCCTCCGCTTCGCCGATTCACGCGAACTGGGCCAACTTCCCCGCAGTAGTGCTAGGTTCTTGTGTTGGCTTTTCGCAGCCCCTTCCTCGGCCAAGGCGTACTGGAGCGGGAACCGCGTACGAACTCGACAAGAAGGCGCGCTATGGGTTCGCGGGCGGGACGGCTACTTCGAGGACCTCCCCGCCAACGTCCGAAGCGCGCGCGGATGAAGAGTCCGCGGGGTTGAACGCGGACTGGCGCGTCCACGAGCAACGAGCAAAGCCCGGCTCCCCGACTCTCGACACCCGAAAGCCGGAACTACCTACGCAACCTAATTTAGCACTACTGTGGGAGGTCCCTCCGCTCGCGGCGTGATCTGACCGCGAGGATGTAGGTCCATTCCGCTCCATTCGCGACGCTGACGCATCCATCGACTCCGGGAAGTTGTCCATGTTCGTCCGCGGCGCGCAGCGTGGCGACCATGACCTACGAGATGGACGAGGCGGGCGCCGCCCGCGTGGCGGGGTACTTCAACGGAGTCATCGGTCAGCACCTGCCGCGACGCGATCAGAGAGCGTCGTTCGCGACCTACGCGTTCGGCATCTTGGCCGACGGCGAGCGCAAGAGCGTCGAGCCCATCGCGGCGCGCGCGTGCGCCGACGATGCCGCATGCGAGCGACTGCACGATCGCCTGCTGCACTTCGTCCGGGAGGGAGCCTGGAGCGATCGGGACGTGCGACGCGAGGCCAGCCGCTACGCGATCGCCGCGATGACGGCGCGAGAGCCGATCACGTGCTGGATGATCGACGACACCGGGATGCTGAAGCAGGGCACGCACTCGCCCGGCGTGCAGCGGCAGTACACCGGCAGCGCGGGCAAGATCGCCAACTGTCAGCTCGCCGTCAGTCTCAGCGTGGCGAGCGCTGGCGAGCAGGTTCCCATCGACATGGAGCTGTACCTGCCCGAGTCGTGGACCAGCAACCCCAAGCGCCGTCGTCAGGCGCGCATCCCCGACTCGGTCGTGTTCAAGTCGAAGATCGATCTGGCGCTGGAGATGATCACCCGCGCCGTCGACGACGGCGTACCGGGAGACACCGTGCTGGCCGACAGTTTCTACGGACGCTCGTTCGACTTCCGCGAGACCGTACGCGTCTTTGGACTGGACTACGCCGTAGCCATCAACGCCAACACGCACGTGTGGCTGCTCGATTCCCAGGGCCGGCGTCGAGGCGACGCGCAGGCCGTTGAGAAGATCGGCGCCGAGCTGGGCGCCCGTGCCTTCCGCAAGATCACCTGGCGACAAGGGACCAAGAGCCGCCTCTCGTCGCGCTTCGTGTTCCGTCGTGTCAAACCCGCCCACGACGACGGCACCGAGCCGGCCACGCGCGAGCCGGTATGGCTGGTCATCGAGTGGCCCCAGGGCGAGGCGCGCCCCACCAAGTTCTTCCTCACTACGCTGCGACGCCGCATGAGCAAGAAGCTCATCGTGCGCACCATCAAGGAGAGGTGGAAGACAGAGCGCGTCTACGAGGAGCTCAAGGGCGAGCTCGGCTTCGATCACTACGAGGGCCGCAGCTTCGTCGGCTGGCACCATCACGTTTCGGTCGTGCTCTGTTGCTACGCCTTCATCGCCGCCGAGAGGGTCCGCGCTTTTCCCCCCTCGGCCCGACGCGCCCGTCGATACCGTTCGCTCGCCGTCGCGGCCTGAGCGTCACTTCGCCGACTCCTTCGCCACCCTCCGCCTCGCCATCGCTCGCGTGCTCGCGCGGTGGCTTCCGCGCTGTCCTCTCTGCCATCGTGACTGCCATTGCCCGCCACGACGTTCCGCTTCACCCCCGCGGCGACCGGCGATCGACACGACCTCAGGCGAAGGGGACCTCCCACAGTAGTGCGAAGTAGGTGTCGAAGGCGATAGTGGTCCATGGCTGAAGGACAATGGTGCGCATCGTGACGACCTCAGGGAACCAGTGAGTATGCTGAGAGCCAAATGCGGAACATGACGTCCCATCCGGAACCGCCCGGGCTGGATAGGCGCCAGCGCAAGTACTGCGCGACCGGAACCGGCGCATAGGCTGCGAGGACGCTGTTGTACTGAACGCCAGTGGCGATCGTGAACGGCGTCACGCATGCCATGAACGACGCCTCCTCGAACGACGGGCTCGTCTCGTAGTTCATGGTTACGGTCCCTGTGACCTCGGTGACCTCCAGAATGAGCTGAATGTCCTCGTAGTCGCCGAGGTCGAACCATTGGTCGGCGCCCTGGCCGATGGACGTGAGACTCTGGTCTGCGCTGATGGTCACCCAGTTCTGCAGAAGAATGCTGTCCATGCGGGCCCTCTCGGCTGGGACGATGAGAGACTGTCGTGGTCGCCGCGTTGTGGCGAGCCCATAATGTGAGCGCGCCACAAACGGTGCGCGTGGCGCACCGTCATCCGTGGCGTGTTCCTTCGCTACGCCCGTCGCCGATGGGCGCAGCCGGCAGCGTCTCGTAGCCGAGCGTGCTTCCCCAATACTGGGCCGCATAGGAGGGGCCATCGCCAGGTGCCGGCGTGCCGGAGTGGTGGCGAGGGATGAAAGTTCGGCTCGGGTAGACGTGAAGCTCCGCGCACCCCCGGGCCATTGCAGTAAAGAAGAGCGGCCCG